>NZ_RZSW01000206.1:0-10140 GCF_003997375.1 Mesorhizobium sp. M5C.F.Ca.IN.020.29.1.1
ATCTGGAAAAGACCGCGTCGCGCATGGCAGCTTTCTCCGCAACCGACGCCGCCACATGGCGCCGGCTGGTCGGCGCCTTCCCGGTGGAAGCCGAGCATCTGTTTCGGCTGGTGGGCTCACAGATGAGCGGGCGGGCGCTGGCCGGCACCGCATGGAACCTGTGGCGCAAGAAGGGCCTTGCCGGCGCGCTCGACACCGGCCGGCTGCTGCTCTCATCACCACGCTCGTGGCTCGAGGAGAATTTCGAGTCGCCGCATGTCAGGGCGACGCTCGCCACCTGGGGCATGCATCTCGACTTCGCCCCTGACATCGCCGGCGGCGCGGTGTTCCCCTATCTGGAATCGATGGCCAACCAGTGCTTCGGCATGGTGCTCGGCAAGGGCGGCGCCGACACCATCATCCGCGCGCTGACCGGCATGGTCACCGTTGCCGGCGGCCAGATTAGCACCGGTGCTGAGGTGGCCGAGATCACGGTGTCCGGCGGCCGAGCGACAGGCGTGCGGCTTGCTTCCGGCGAGACCCATACTGCCACCAAGGCGGTGATCGCCGGCGTTGCACCCGGGGCGCTAGCCGGAAAGCTTTTGCCTGATGGTTCCGGCGACGCCGGCTTCGACACGGCGATGAAAAAATTCCGACATGCGCCGGGCACGATGATGATCCATCTGGCGCTTGACGATCTGCCCGACTGGCGCGCCGGCGCCGAGCTTCGGCAATTCGCCTACGTCCATCTTTCGCCGTCGCTCGACGCTATGTCGCGGACCTATCAGCAGGCAATATCCGGCATGCTGCCGGACGAGCCGGTCCTTGTCGTCGGCCAACCGACTGCGGTCGATGCATCGCGGGCGCCGGAAGGCAAGCACGTTCTGTGGGTACAGGTGCGGATGCTGCCCGCCGAAATCTTTGGCGATGCGGCCGGCAAGATCGCGCCAGCTCATTGGGATCAGGTCAAAGAACGCTACGCCGAGCGCGTTCTCGACATCATCGAGACCTATGCGCCCAACCTTCGCCGGAATATCCTTGGCCGTGCCGTGTTCTCGCCCCTCGACCTCGAACGCGAGAACCCTAACCTCGTCGGCGGCGACCAGATTTGCGGCAGCCATCATCTGGCGCAGAATTTCCTGTTTCGTCCGGCGCGCGGCTTTGCCGGCTGGAATACGCCGGTCATGAATTTGCATCTCACCGGTGCTGCAACATGGCCGGGCGCCGGCACAGGCGCGGCCTCGGGCTATATGCTCGCCCAACAGCTCGGCGGGAGGTAGAATTCAAAACACTTGCGGGTGAAGGAGAGGCAATGCGCGGTTGCCCAAGGAGCCTGAACCCACTGCATGATAACGACGCGCATAGAAAACCAACAGGGGAACGACCATGACAATCAACAGACGAGAATTGCTCGGATATGGCGCAGCAGCACTTGGCGCCACCGTCATCGGCCTGCCGCAAATAGCGAAGGCAGCCGGCGAACTGACCATCGCCTACAACGTCAACCTGCCGTCCTGGGACCCGACAACCGGGCCTTCGGCGGTCAACCCGACGATCCAGGGCCTCTACCAGTCGGTGTTCGATCAGTTCATCCCGCAGAAGCCGGACCTTTCCTTTGCGCCGGGCCTGCTCACCGAATGGGGCTGGAACGACGACCGCAGCAAGATCATGATGACGGTGCGCGAGGGCGTCACCTGGCATGACGGCTCGCCGTTCACCGCCGAGGACGTGGTGTGGTCGCTGCAGCGGGCGGGCGACGAAAAGACAGGGAATCCGATCCAGTTCGTCTGGAAGAACGTCAACAACTTCAAGATCGCCGGCAACAAGATCACTGGCGATGTCGTGCAGTTCGACCCGGTGTATTTCAAATGGATGTCGTTCCTGACCGGCTACATCATGCCTAAGGCCTACTACGAGAAGGTCGGCGCCGAAGGGTTCGAGAAAGCCCCGATCGGCACCGGCCCCTACATGGTCGACAAGTTCGAGCGCAACGCCTTCCTGCGGCTCAAGGCCAACCCGAACTACTGGGGCGGCAAGCCGGCTTTCGAGAATGTGACGATCAAGTTCGTCACCGACGCGGCGAGCCGCGTTGCCGAAATCGAGTCCGGTTCTTCGCAGGTGACGCTCGAAATCCCCTATGAGGAATATGATCGCCTGGTCGCCAAGGACGGGCTTGCCGGCTCGTGCAAGAACGTTTCCGACATCGGCATGATCTTCTTCAACGACATCGATGTGATGCTGGACAAGAACGTCCGCCAGGCCGCGGTGATGGCGGTCGACAAGAAGCTGCTCGTCGAGCGGCTGCTGCGCGGCTACGGCCAGCCGATCGAGACGCTGGAGACGCCGGAATACGAGGCCTACGACCCGTCGATCAAGGTCGAGCACAATCCGGAAAAAGCTAGGGAATTGCTGGCCGCGTCGGGCTACTCGCCGGAGAAGCCGGTCAAGTTCACGATTCAGACGACTAAGGGCTTCAAGCCCAAGGATTACGAGATGGTCCAGGCGATCGTCGGCATGTGGCGCAAGGTCGGCATCGAGGCGTCGATCGAGGTCTACGAGATCGCCAAGCACTACGAGCTGCGCGCCGCCGACAAGCTGGCCCCGGCCGCCTTCTACAATTGGGGCAACGCCATCGGCGATCCGACCACCTCGACCGGCTTTGCCACCTATGGCCCGAGCCCGCATTCGGTGTGGGACAGCCAGGATCTGATCGACATGATCAACCCGCTATGGGGCGAGAAGGACGAGACCAAGCGCATCGCCGGCTGGAAGGCTGTCGACAAATACATCGCCGAACAGGCCTATGTGCTGCCGCTGATCCAGTATGCGCAGCCGATCGTGCACGCCAAGGGCGTCAATGTCGTGCAGCATGTTTCCGGCGCGCTTTTGCCGGCGCTGATGACCCCGGCCTGACATCGGCCAGGGATCGCCGCGCGCCGTCCGCAATGACGGCGCGCATTTTCCGCCAGGCATACAGGCGACCATGCTGCTGCAAAGATTCCTGATCCGTCTTTTGACGATGGCGATCACGCTGCTCGGCGTCGCCGTCGTGGTCTTTGTCGTCATTCGGGTCGCGCCCGGCGATCCGGTTGCAATGATGCTGCCGCCCGGCGCGACCGATGCCGACATCGCCCGGCTGCGCGCGCTCTACGGGCTCGACAAAACCATCGTCCAGCAGTTCTTTGTCTGGCTGTCCGGCGTCATCAGGGGCGATTTCGGCACCTCGATCTCGCTCCGGCAGGATGTGCTGGGCCTGGTCTTCAACCGGCTGCCGGCGACGCTGGAACTCGCCATCGTCGCGCTGTTGATGGCGCTGACGGTCGGCGGCACGACGGCGATCCTCGGGGCGCGCGAACGCGGCACGGCAGTCGAAGCCGGTATCGACATCGCCAGCGGTGCAGCGCTTTCCATTCCCGACTTTTTGTGGGGCCTGGTGCTGATTCTTTTGTTCGGCGTGCTGGTGCCAGTGTTCGACATTTCCGGCCGGGTGTCGCCGCAGCTCGACCTGCCCTTCGTCACCCAGTTCTATCTGTTCGAGAGCATCGTGCGGCTGCGCTTCGACCTGACCAAGGACCTGCTCGGGCACATGCTGATGCCGGCCGTGGCCCTGGCGCTGCCGCTCGCCGCGATCATCTCGCAGCTCCTGAAACAGTCGTTGAAGGAAGTGCTCGACCTCGATTACGTCGTGCTGGCGCGGGTGAAGGGCTTTTCGGAAACGCAGGTCATTTTGCGTGAGGCGCTGAAGAACGCCGCCCTGCCGACGCTCACTCTGGTCGGCGTGCAGTTCACCTTCCTGATCGGCGGCACGGTCATCGTCGAACGGCTGTTTTCCTATGAAGGCCTCGGCAACATGGCGATCGACGCCGTCATCAACCGCGACCTGCCTTTGATCCAGGGCATCGTGCTGGTCTTCGCGCTGCTGTTCGTGCTGATCAACCTCACCGTCGACATGATGTATGCGCTGCTCAATCCGAGGCTGCGCCATGGATGAGGGCCGCATTTCAAGACATGGCTCGGGCGCAAGGCTGTGGCTGGCCGGCGGCTGGCTGCTGCTGGCTTTGCTTGCCGCGATCTTCGCGCCGCTGATCGCACCGCAGAACCCGCTGGCGCAGGATCTGATGTTCGAACGCCTGCCGCCCTTTTGGATGAGCGGCGCGGAGCCCGGCTTCTGGCTCGGCACCGACAGCCTCGGCCGCGATCTCCTGTCACGGCTGATCTTCGGCGCCCGCATCGCCTTGATCGTCGCCTTCGCGGCGGCCTTGGCCGCCTGCCTGATTGGCTCGACGCTCGGCCTGATAGCAGGCTATTTCGGCGGCTGGGCCGATCGCATCATCTCGCGCATCGTCGACGTCTGGATGGCGTTTCCGCCAGTGCTGTTCGCCATCCTGCTGGTTGCCGTGCTCGGCACCGGTCTGAACTCGGTCATCATTGCCATCGCCGTCATCGACTGGACGCGCTTCTGCCGGGTGATCCGCGCCGAGACCATGGGCCAGGCGCGCATGGACTATGTCGAGAACGCCCGCATCGCCGGCTATGGCCGCATCGGTATCATGCTGCGCGAAGTGCTGCCCAATGTGGTGCCGTCGATCGTCGCGTTGCTGTCGCTCGAAATGGGCATCGCCGTGATCGTCGAGGCGATCCTGTCCTTCGTCAACCTGTCGATCTCGACCGACGATCCGACCTGGGGAGGCATCATCGCCGAGGGCCGCCTGTCGATCCATCAGGCGTGGTGGGTGCTGGTGTTCCCGCTGGTCACGCTGATCCTGACGGTTCTGTCGTTCAGCCAGTTCGGCGAGGGTCTCAAGGCGCGTTTCGATCCGGTGCTGCGATGAACGCCACGAGACCTTGCCTCGACATTCAGTCCTTGAGCGCCGTGCTGCCGAATGGCGCGCGCGTGCTGCGGTCGGTGTCGCTCTCCGTTCAACCGGGCGAAGTTCGCGCGCTGGTCGGCGAGAGCGGCGCCGGCAAGACGATGATCGGCAAGGCGGTACTCGGCGTGCTGCCACCCAGCGTGCGCGTCGTCGAAGGCGATATGCTGCTCGAGGGCGAGGACCTCGGCCGGCTTCAGCCAAAGGCGAGGCGCACGCTGATCGGAGCGCGCACCGCACTGATCCCTCAAGACCCGCTGACCGCGCTCAATCCGTCGCGCCGCATCGGTCCGCAGATGACCGACCGGCTGGTGCGCATCCTCGGATGGAGTGGGCCGCGAGCCGACGCCCGCATCCGCCAATTGCTCGACGCGGTACAGATCCGCGACCCGGACCGTGTCCTCAAATGCTATCGGCACGAGCTTTCCGGCGGCATGCGCCAGCGCGTGCTGATCGCCGCAGCCTTCGCCGCCGAACCAAGGTTGATCGTCGCCGACGAGCCGACCACGGCGCTGGACGTAACCGTGCAGAAGCAGATTTTGCGGCTGATCGCGCAATTGCAGCGCGAGCACGGCACGGCGATCCTGTTCGTCACCCATGATCTCGGCGTCGTCGCCAAGATCAGCCAGAAAGTGTCGGTCCTCTATGCCGGCAAGGTGGTGGAGGAGACCGAGACGGCGGCGCTGTTCGCGGCTCCGCAGCACCCCTACACGCGAGCGTTGATGGCGGCAACACCGCGCTACACCGATCCGTTCGCCTCGCTGAAACCGGTGGACGAGGCGGTATTGGCCGGACTGGCCTCGGAGATCGCCGCTGCCGACCAGGCCTGGAGGCGACCGCATGGCTGATCCGCTGTTTTCCGTGCGCGGGCTGAAGGTCGCGTTGCCCGACATGACGCGCAAACCACTGATCGGCCGGGCGCCGATGGCCGAGATCCTCAAAGGGCTTGATTTCGAGCTGCCCAGAGGATCGGTGACCGGAATCGTCGGCGAATCCGGATCGGGCAAATCGACGCTGGGTCGCGCTTTGGTGCGCCTCCTGGAGCCGAGCGCCGGCAGCATCATCTTCGACGGCCGGGATATCACGCATCTGCCGGAGGCGGAGCTTAGGCCGCTGCGCCGCAACCTGCAGATGATCTTCCAGGATCCGATGTCGTCGCTTAATCCGCGCCGCACCATCTTCAGCATTATCGCCGCCCCACTCAGGCAAAACGGGTTTGGCGACAATCTCAAGGGTCGTGTCGCGGAGGCGCTGCAGCGCGTCGGCCTGCCGCTAAGTTTCGCCAGCCGCTATCGTCACCAGCTGTCGGGCGGCCAACGCCAGCGCGTCGGCATTGCCCGGGCGCTGGCGCTGTCGCCGAAATTCGTGCTGGCCGACGAGATCGTCTCCGGCCTCGACGTGTCGACCCAGACACAGATCCTGACGCTGCTGGAACGGCTGGCCGCCGAAATGGGCCTGACCGTCGCCTTCATCAGCCACGACCTGTCGGTAATCCGGCGGCTTTGCCGGCAAGTGATCGTCATGCGCGAAGGCGTGATTGTCGAGGCAAGCGCCACCGACGCTTTGTTCGCGAACCCGCGGCAGGCCTACACGCGCGATCTTCTCGCAGCCATCCCGCTGCCCGAGATCGATGACGGCTGGCTGCTGCCTGCGGCGAAGGCGCCGGCATGACATCGGTCGCAACGATCATTCACAGCACATCTCATTCGCACGCCGAAGAGCGGGCCTCGGGCGTGCGCCCGGCAAGTCACCCATGTCCCGCGAGAGGATGACTGAGATGAAGAATGCGCTCCTAACTGCAACGCTTGCGGCCGCCGTCCTGGGCACTATCGGTGGAACCATCAGCACAGCCTCAGCCGATTCCGTTCCTGGCATGCGCGGGCATGATCACACCGGGGTTACAGTCCCCGACATGAAGCAGGCCGTCGACTTCTTCACCGAGGTCGTCGGCTGCAAGAAGGCGATGTCCTTCGGGCCGTTCGCCGATGATAAGGGGACGTTCATGCAGGATCTGCTGGGAGTCGACCCCAAGGCGGTGATCGAGGAGATCACCCTGGTTCGCTGCGGCTACGGGTCGAATATCGAGCTGTTCAAATATACCGCGCCCGACCAGAGAGACCTGCAGGCCCGCAACAGCGACATTGGCGGCTTCCACATCGCCTTCTATGTCGACGATATCGCTGCCGCGAAAGCCTATTTCGATGAAAAGGGCGTCAAGACGCGTATGGGGCCGCTGCCGGTTACCGAAGGGCCGGCGGCCGGCCAGAGCATCCTTTATTTCCAGGCGCCCTGGGGCCTGCAGCTGGAAGCGATCAGCTATCCCAACGGCATGGCCTATGAAAAGGACGCCGAGACGGTGCTGTGGAGCCCGAAGACCCCGGAAAAATGATCCGGAAGGCGCGTGCTTGCGGGTCTGACCGCAAGCACGCCATAGGCACCTGAGACGAAACGCTTCAATTATGAAACTTCAAGCTTGAAATAATATACGTCAGGCGCGATAATGAAGATAGGAAGCGAGAGGAGATCGCACAGATGAAGGTTGCGGTTCTCGGCGGCGGACCAGCCGGCCTCTACTTTGCCATTTCGATGAAACTCAGGGACGCCGCGCACCAAGTGACCGTGTTCGAGCGCAACCGCGCCGACGACACATTCGGCTGGGGCGTCGTTCTGTCGGCCGAAACGCTCGACAATCTGACTAGGAACGATCCGGTCAGTGCCGTCTGGATCAGGAAGCATTTCGCCTATTGGGACGACATCGCCGTCATCCATGATGGGGTGCGCACGGTCTCGACCGGCCATGGCTTCTGCGGCATCGGCCGCAAGCGGCTGCTCACCTTGCTGCAGCGGCGGGCCCGCGAGCTCGGCGTGAAGCTGGTCTTCGAGACCGATATCGCCGACCCCAAACCCTACATGGAGAGCCACGATCTGGTGGTCGCCGCCGACGGCTTGAATTCGAAGGCACGCAGCGCATTCGTCGACGTGTTCAAGCCCGATATCGACACCCGCAAATGCAAGTTCGTCTGGCTTGGCACCCAGCAGAAATTCGACGAGGCCTTCACCTTCATCTTCGAGAAGACGGAGCATGGCTGGGTGTGGGCGCATGCCTACCAGTTCGACAAAGACACCGCGACGTTCATCGTCGAATGCAGCGAGCAGACCTGGGGGCGCTTCGGCTTCGGCACGATGTCGCAGCAGGAATCGATCGCCGTCTGCGAACAGATCTTCGCCAGGCATCTCGCTGGCCATTCGCTGATGACCAACGCCAACCACATCAGAGGTTCGGCTTGGATCAATTTTCCGCGCGTGCTGTGCGAGCGCTGGTCCTACAAGAATTTGGCGCTGATGGGCGACGCAGCGGCATCAGCGCATTTCTCGATCGGCTCCGGCACCAAGCTGGCGCTGGAAAGCGCGGTGGCGCTGGCCGACTATGTCGATTCCGAGCCCGGCCTCGAGGCGGCGTTTCGCAAATATGAAGACGCCCGCCGCACCGAAGTGCTGAAGCTGCAGTCGGCGGCGCGCAACTCGCTCGAATGGTTCGAGGAGGTCGAGCGCTATCTCGGCCTCGATCCGGTGCAGTTCAATTATTCGCTGCTGACGCGCTCGCAGCGCATCAGCCACGAGAATTTGCGGCTGCGCGATGCCGAGTGGCTGGCCGGCGCCGAAGAATGGTTCCAGCGCCAGGCCGGCGCCGGCGGCAACAGTCTTCGTCGCGCGCCGATGTTCGCGCCGTTCCGGCTGCGCGACATGGCGCTGCAGAACCGCATCGTCGTTTCGCCGATGGCGCAGTACAAGGCCGTCGACGGCTGCCCGACCGACTGGCACTTCGCCCACTATGCCGAACGGGCCAAGGGTGGTGCCGGCCTGCTCTACATCGAGATGACTTGCGTCAGCCCCGAAGGCCGCATCACGCCCGGCTGTACCGGCTTTTACGCGCCCGAGCACGAAGTCGCCTGGAAGCGGCTTGTTGATTTCGTCCACACCGAGACCGAGGCGAAGATCTGCGCGCAGATCGGCCATTCCGGCGCCAAGGGTTCGACCCGGCTCGGCTGGCAAGGAACCGACGTGCCACTGACATCAGGCAACTGGCCTGTCATGGCGGCGTCGGCGGTGGCATGGTCGCCTGAGAATCAGCTGCCGAAGGCGATGGACCGCGCCGACATGGATTTGGTGCGCAATCAATTCGTCGCTTCGGCCGAGATGGCTGAACGCTGCGGCTTCGACATGCTCGAAATCCACGCCGCGCACGGCTATCTCCTGTCCTCCTTCATCACGCCGCTGACCAACCGGCGCACGGACGCCTATGGCGGCTCGCTCGAAAACCGCATGCGCTATCCCTTGGAAATCTTCCATGCCGTCCGCGCCGCCTGGCCTGATGAAAAGCCTGTTTCAATACGCATCTCGGCCAATGACTGGGTCGGCATCGAAGGCGTGACACCGGCCGATGCGGTCGAAATCGCGCGGCTGCTGCATGAGGCCGGCGTCGACATCTGCGACGTGTCGGCCGGCCAGACTTCCGCCGAGGCAAGGCCGCTGTATGGCCGTATGTTCCAGACGCCGTTTTCCGACCGCATTCGCAACGAGGTCGGCATGGCGACCATGGCGGTCGGCAACATCTACGAACCGGACCATGTCAATTCGATCCTGATGGCCGGCCGGGCCGACCTGGTCGCGATGGCACGACCGCATCTCGCCGACCCCTACTGGACGTTGCATGCGGCCGTCACGCTCGGCGACCGCGGCGTCAAATGGCCGGATCCCTATCTGCCTGGCCGCGACCAGATCTACCGGCTGGCCGAACGCGACGCGGCAGCGGGGCTGAAGGTATGAGCGTCGTTGAAACGATGGCGGGACGGCATGCGCTGGTCACCGGCGGCGGCTCCGGCGTCGGCCGCGCCATCGCGCTGGCGCTCGCCGATGCCGACATCGATGTCACCATCTGCGGCCGGCGCGAGGCAGCGCTGGTCGAGGTCGCCAGGGAAAACGACCGCATTTTCGGCATCGCCGCCGACGTCACCAATGAGGCGGCGATGGCGTCGCTCTACAGGCAGGCCGAGGCGGCGCGCGGGCCGATCGATATCGTCGTCGCCAATGCCGGCATGTCCGGCAGCGCGCCAGCACCGCGGACCTCGCTTGCGGACTGGCAGCGCACGCTCGACGTCAACCTGACCGGCGCGTTCCTGACAGTGAAACCGGCGCTGGCCGGCATGGTCGCACGGAAGATAGGCAGGATCATCTTCGTTGCTTCGACGGCCGGGCTAAAAGGCTACCCGTATGTCGCCGCTTACGTTGCCGC
>NZ_RZSW01000207.1:0-10109 GCF_003997375.1 Mesorhizobium sp. M5C.F.Ca.IN.020.29.1.1
GTTGGCGCGCAGCGTCGAGCCTGACGTGGTGATGTCGACGACGACATCGGCCAATCCCGCCGCCGGCGCGCCTTCGGTGGCGCCCAGGCTCTCCACGATGCGATAGACCTGGATACCGTGCTTTTGCGAAAAGAACTGCTGCGTCAGCCGCCAGTATTTGGTGGCGATCCTGAGCCGCCTGCCGTGGCGCTGTCGGAAATCGGCGGCGACATCGTCGAGATCGGCCATCGTATCGACATCGAGCCAGATGTCGGGCACCGCCACCACGACATCGGCGTTGCCGAAAGCGAGGCGGGCGACGATCTCCGCACGCGCCTCCCAATCGGCGAGGCTTTCGCGCAACAGATCCTCGCCGGTGATGCCGAGGTCGACCGAGCCCTGGCCGATCTCGCCTGATATTTCGGACGCCGACAGAAACGCCACCTCTACGCTCTCCACACCTTCGATGCGGGCGCGGTATTTACGCTCGTCGCCGGGCAGGCTGACGGCAAGCCCGGCCTTGGCCAGCACCTCCAGCGCCTGCTCCTTGAGCCGGCCCTTCGACGGGATCGCCAGCGTGATCATTGCGCCTTCTCCCGCAACGCTTCGATGCGGTCGAGCCAAACGGAAAAGCCGACGCCGGGGATCGGCGTTTTCGCGCCGAGCAGCGTCAGCAAGCGGTCATAGCGGCCGCCGCCGGCCAGCGGCCGGTCGCCGTTTTCCGCCGCGATCTCGAAGACCAGACCGGTGTAATAGTCGAGCGGACGACCGAAGGCGGCGTCGTAGCGGATTTTTGCCGTGGGCAGGCCAAGAGCTTCGATCGACTTTGCACGTGCGGAAAAATTGTCCAGCGCCGCGCCAAGCGAAAGCCCGGCGCCGGCCGCGAACGTTTCGAGCGCCTGTGCGGCGCCGTCAAGCGCTACGTCGATCGCCAGAAAATCCTTCAGCGCCGAAAACGCCTCGTTCGATAGCCGCACGCTGCGCAGTTCGGCCTTTTCGATGAGCCGCCTGGCAATGTCGGCCGGCGACCGCCCGGCCGACGCGGACAGACCCGCCTGCTCCATGCCGCCGGCGATGTGCGACGAAAGCCCTTCCAGGTCGCCATTGAGGACAAGGGCAGCGACTGGGCCGGCGAGCTGGCCGTTGCGTGTCGGGTTGGCGAGGTCGGCAAGCGCTGCCTCCAGCATCGCCGCCGAACCGAAAGCCCGCGCCAGCCGCATGCGCCAGCCGCGCGGCAGGCCGAGCGCGGCGAGCACCGCCTCGAATATGGTCTGGTCGCCGAGCGTGATCGCCAGTGCCTGGTCCGGCAGCACCAGCGAAAGCAGCGCATGCGCATCGGCCAGCGAACGAGCGTCGGCCTGTGCGATGTCGCCATCGCCGAGATCCTCGATGCCGGCCTGGAAGAACTCATTGCCGCCCTCGCGGCGCTGGCGAAACACCTCGCCGAGATAGGAATAACGGCGCGGCGTGCCGGCCTGGCTGGCAATGTGGTCTAGGCAGACCGGAATGGTGAACTCGGGCCGCAGGCAAAGTGTGAGGCCGGTCTCGCTTTCAGTGAGGAAAATGCGGCGGCGCAGATCCTCTCCCGCCATGTCGAGGAATGGGTCGGCTGGCTGCAGCACTGCCACCTCGACCGCATGCGTGTTTCGCGCGGCGAAGAGTTTTGTGATGTCTGATGCGATGGCGGGGTAGCGGGAGGTCATGGCAGACGCCCTTCCCTTCTCCCAGTGTGGGAGAAGGTGGATTGGCGCGCAGCGGGTGCTGGACGGAGTGCGGAGGTTAGCGTTCTATGGCGCCCCCCTCTGTCCTGCCGGACATCTCCCCCACATGGGGGGAAATCGGCTGTCGTCGCCGCTTTCGCCAATCGCCGACACTGAACGGATGGAGCCGCCGGTGAAGCTGGCGATCTCCCCCCATGTGGGGGAGATGTCCGGCAGGACAGAGGGGGGCGCGATGAAACGCGACCTCTACTTGCCACGCGCTCGCTCCTCGGCCTGCGCAGCGAGTATCTTCCTCACCTCGCCAACCAGCTCGCTTTCCGCCACCGTCACCTGCGCCGGGCGTGCGGCGCGCCATTCGGCGTTGTCCGCAATCTCCGCCGACATGCGGGCGCCCTCGATCAGGTCCTTGATCTGCACCTCACCCTTGGCGCGCTCGTCGCCGCCCTGGATGATGGCGACGGGGCTGCCGCGACGGTCGGCATATTTGAGCTGCGCCTTCATGCCGGCGCCGCCAAGATACATTTCGGAGCGGATGCCGGCGGCACGCAGCTCGGCCACCATCTTCTGGTAGCGTCCGAGACTTTCTGTGTCCTTGTCCATGGTGAGCACGACGACCGGCGCGACGACGTCCGACGTGTCGAGCTTGCCGAGGTTTTTGAGCGCCGTCATCAGCCTGGAGACGCCGATGGAAAAGCCGGTCGCCGGCACCGGCTCGCCACGAAAGCGCGAGACGAGGCCGTCATAACGCCCGCCACCGCCAACCGAGCCGAAGCGCACGATTTTTCCCTCTTCGTTGGAGATCTCGGCCAGGAGCTCGGCTTCGTAGACCGGACCGGTATAATATTCGAGACCACGAACGACGGAAGGATCGATCAGAATTCGTTTTGTTCCATAACCGCTAGATTGAAAAATTGAAGCCAGCGTATCGAGTTCATTCGCCGCCTCCTGACCTGTCTGATTGTCGGCTCCACGGTTTCGGATCATCTGCACGAGATGTTTGTTACTGAGACACAGCGCCTCTGGATCGTTCGCTTCCCTTCCGTCCAAAATGAAATCGTCCTCAGCAGCGATCCCTTCTGACTTTGTGAATCGAGCTCCGGTAGCGAAGAACAGCACCGTCGCTTCCAACTTATCAATTTGAGGACCGGTCAGCCCCGCACCCTTGGTAAAATCTCCCTCGCCTTCCCTGCCCCCATCCCAGCGGCCCTGTCCTAACAGCAACCGCACGCCTTCCGGACCAAGCTTGTCCAGCTTGTCGATCGCCCGCAGCACCGTCAGCCGGCGGCCGACGTTCTCGTCGCCACCGAGGCCGATCGCCTCGAGCACGCCGTCGAGCACCTTGCGATTGTTGACCCTAATGACGTAGTCGCCGCGTTTGATGCCCAGCGCCTCCATCACGTCGGCCATCATCATCGCCATCTCGGCATCAGCCGCCACACCCGGCGTGCCGACCGTGTCGGCATCGAACTGCATGAACTGGCGAAAGCGGCCGGGGCCGGGCTTCTCGTTGCGGAACACCCAGCCGGAGCGGTAGCTGCGATAGGGTTTCGGCAGACGCTCAAAGTTCGCGGCGACGAAGCGGGCCATCGGCGCGGTCAAATCATAGCGCAGCGACAGCCACTGGTCATCGTCGTCCTGGAAGGAGAATACGCCCTCGTTCGGCCGATCCTGGTCGGGCAGGAATTTGCCCAGCGCATCGGTGTATTCGATCATCGGCTGGTCGACCGGCTCGAAGCCGTAAAGCTCATAGACCGCGCGGATCGTCGCCATCATCTTCTCGACGGCGCGGATGTCCTCGGCGCCGCGGTCGACAAGCCCGCGCGGCAGCCGCGCTTTCATCTTTTCCGATTTGTCGGCCATGGCATGGGTCTTTTTTGCTACGTAATCGATGACTTATTTCGAGTGGGCGTGTCCTAACCGAACCTGTCCGGACCGGCAAGGGTTTGCACCCTGCCTGAAACAAACCACGCGATAAACGAAACAATTCCGCCATAACCGCGGCATTGTGCCGACACAATCGCAGCCGATAAAGCGCGCCGAAACAAGGGGTTCGGGCCATGACCACGGCACGGGAATTCGACATCATCGACAGCGGTGCCCGCGATCTGCCCCGGCTGCGACGGGCCGATAGTCATGCACCGAGGCCGGCAGGCCAAACGGCGGGACCATTCGAGGTCGCCGCGGACGAGCGCAAACGACCGACCATGCGCGATGCGCTGATGACCGGCCTGCTGGTGATCTATCCGGCTTTTGCCACTGTGGCGGCCATCGTTGCCGCGCTTTTTCTGGCCGGCGCCGGCGGCGCTTGAGTTTTATCGCCCGCTTCGCGGTGAGGAAGCTACTTCGGCCGCTTGAACGCCCTGCGCTCCGCCTCGACCTGCTCGCGGCAGACACAGCCTTCGAGATGGTCGTTGACCAGCCCCATCGCCTGCATGAAGGCGTAGATGGTGGTCGGGCCGACAAAGCTCCAGCCGCGTTTCTTCAGCTCTTTCGAAATCCGCACGGAAACCGCCGTGGTCGGGTTGGCGCGCAGATGGGCGAGATCGACGATTTCGGGCCGTTCGTCGGGGCCGGGTTCGAACTTCCAGAACCAGGCCGCCAGCGAACCGGCCTCGTCGGCCAATTCACGCGCACGCTTAGCGTTGTTGATGGTCGAGACAATCTTGCCGCGGTGGCGGATGATGCCGGCATTGTCGAGCAGGCGCTCGATATCCTCGTCGGTAAAGGCGGCGATCTTGTCGACATCGAAGCCGGCGAACGCCTCGCGAAAATTCTCGCGCTTACGCAATATGGTCAGCCAGGACAGGCCCGACTGAAAGCCTTCGAGGCAGATCTTTTCGAACAGCTTGCGGTCGTCGGTGACCGGCCGGCCCCATTCATGATCGTGGTAGTGCAAATAATCCGGCAGATTGCCGTGCCAGAAGCAGCGCGCGATACCATCGGGTCCGGCGAGCAGGCCTGTCTTCTCATCCATGGCGGAATTCCATTCGTTAATGCGCCTCAGCGCTGCCTTTACCGCGGCTTTACCAGATTCCTGAACCGGCCGGTAACCACACCGAAAGGTTTACTGACAATGGAGCATTTTACGCATTCCGATTCACGTTTCGGTTGCCGCTCCGCGCCCAATGTCCGCGAAATCGGGGACCCTTTTGGGCCCCGGCGTGTTCGATGATCAAGGTGCGTTCCGATGAAGACACTTTTGTTCCCGCTGCTCGGCGCCGCGGCCGTACTGGCCGCTGCCGCTACATCCTCCAGCGCCAATGACCGCTATGCCGACAGGCCGCCAGTGATGGTGAGCCCCGACCTTTCGGCGCCCTGGGTGCTGCAGCTTGGCCGCGCGCCGGGCATCGTCCGCCAGAACCGGCAAGAGATGCAAAAGCCGCAGGGCCGTTCTCAAAGGCAGGCGCAACCGGCTCAGCTGCATACGGCGGCGATGCAGGCGCCGGCCAAGAAGCGCCTGCTCGCGCGGCCGCAGATCAACCCGATCTACCTGCCGCAGGAGGTCGCCTATGACGGTCCGGAGAAGCCGGGCACGATCGTCATCGATACGAGGGAGAATTTCCTTTATCTGGTCGAGAACAACGGCAAGGCGCGGCGCTATGGCGTCGGCACCGGCAAGCCGGGCTTCGAATGGGCCGGCAAGCACAAGATCTCGCAGAAGAAGGTCTGGCCCGAATGGCGACCGCCGGCGCAGATGATCTCGCGCGAGGCCGCCAACGGCCGTTATCTGCCGACCTATGTCGCCGGCGGCGTCGAGAACCCGCTCGGCGCGCGCGCGCTCTATCTCGGCTCGACGCTCTACCGCATCCACGGCACCAACCAGCCCTGGACGATCGGCGGCGCCGTGTCGTCGGGCTGCATTCGCATGCGCAACGAGGACGTCGTCGACCTCTATGAGCGGGTCGATGTTGGCACGACGGTTGTGGTGATGTAATCTGCAGTTGATTTTGTTGCCGATTCTGTTCAGAAGACTCTGGATCATCGGATACGGGGGACGGGCCGTGTGGGGATGCGGCCAGTCAAGAAAGGGCGGCGCGGCAAACCGCGCTGCCCTTTCTGTTTCTAGGACGCGACAGGATCACGTCTGACAGGGGTCAGCTTAGACCGGTAGGTCGCGCCCGGGGTATGGCGGTTCGCATTCTCGCTGCCATTCTTCTCGTTATTTTGCTATGTCGGCTGCAACGTTCCCTGACAAAGGCCAATCTACATGCCCCTGTCCGATGACAGCCGCTATCTCAAAGGCGGCCCGGTCGCCCAACGCATCATCGCCTCGGTGCGCGAGGATGCAGCGATCGCCACCGCAGAAGGTTTTCCGCCCAAACTGATATCGATCACTGTCGGCGACACCGCTGCGGTCGACGTCTACGTGCGCAACCAGCGCGCCAAGGCGGCATTGGCCGGCATCGATTTCGAGGAAAGACGGTTTGCCGCCGACATCACCGCCGGCGAACTCGAAGCAGCAATCCACGGTCTCAATGCCGATCCGCGCGTCACCGGTATCATCATCCAGCGGCCGGTGCCGGTGCATATCCCGATCAAGACGCTTCAGGCGGCGGTGCATCCGCTCAAGGACGTCGAGGGCATGCACCCGGCCTCGATCGGCAACATCGTCTACAACCAGCTCGACCTTGCACCGTGCACGGCGGCCGCTTCGGTCGAACTGCTCAAGGAGACCGGCCTCGATCTGAAGGGGCTCGAGGTCGTCATCGTCGGCCACTCCGAGATCGTCGGCAAGCCGATCGCCTTCCTCTTGATGAGCAAGGGCGCGACGGTGACGGTCTGCCATCACATGACGCGCTCGGTGGCAGCGCACGCGCGCCGTGCCGATGCGCTGTTCGTCGCCGTCGGCAAGCCGCGGCTGATCAAGGCCGACATGGTCAAGCCGGGTGCAGCCGTCATCGACATCGGCATCAATGCCGAGACAGGACCGGACGGCGAGAGCCGCATCGTTGGCGACGTCGACGCCGAGAGCGTCAAGCATGTCGCATCCTGGATCACGCCGGTGCCGGGCGGCGTCGGCCCGATCACCGTGGCGATTCTTTTGCGCAACACGATGGTGGCGCTCAGCCGCCAACGCGCACGCTACCAGGCGGCCTACGGTGTGGTGGACAAGCTCGCGGCGGAATAGGCACGTAGCGGCAGGCCCCCTCACCCAGCCTCCGCTTCGCTCGGTTGACATCTCCCGAGGGGAGAGGCGGCTTTCAAGGTCGGCACCAGTCTCTTGTCCCCAACGGGGAGAAGGTGGCAGCCCACGGGTCTTGCCTCCGGCAAGCCCGAGGACAGGCTCCGCGGCCGGATGAGGGGGCTCGCCTCAGAACTGTCCCGTCACTCCGCTGCCACGACTGCCCTGTTGTCCGGAACGCCTTCCGGCCTCGGTCCACCATAGGCCCAGTCGAGCAGTTTTACCGTGTGCACCACCGGCAATTTGGCGGCAGAGGCGATCTGGGTGATGCAGCCGATGTTGCCGGTGGCGACGATTTCCGCACCCGTCGCCTCGATATTCCTGACCTTGCGGTCACGCAGCTGAGCCGAAATCTCGGATTGCAGGATGTTGTAGGTGCCGGCCGAGCCGCAGCACAAATGCCCCTCGCGAGGTTCGCGCACGATGAAGCCGGCTTTGGCCAGAAGCTCCTTCGGCTGGCGGGTGATTTTTTGGCCGTGCTGCATCGAGCAGGCGGAGTGATAGGCGACGATCGTGCCGGGCTTGCGCACCGGCTCGGGCAGGTCGAGGCTCACGAGATATTCGGTGATGTCCTTGGCCAGCGCCGACACGCGCGCCGCCTTTTCCGCATAGGCCGGATCGAGGCGCAGCATGAAACCGTAGTCCTTGGTGGTGGTGCCGCAGCCCGACGCGGTGATCACGATTGCATCCAGCCCTCCCTGGTCGATGGCGCGCGTCCAGGCGTCGACATTGCGCCTGGCCGAGGCAAGCGCTGCCCCCTCGCGGCCCATGTGATGCACCAGCGCGCCGCAGCAGCCCTCACCCTCGGGAACCACGACCTCGACGCCCAACCGCGTCAGCAGCGCGATCGTCGTGTCGTTGATGCCGGGATCGAGCACGGATTGTGCGCAGCCGGTGAGAATGGCGACGCGGCCGTTTTTTGCTGCGCCCTGGCCGGCATGGACGCCCGGCGACGCCATTGGCGAGGCCGCAGGAACCGACGCCGGGGCAAGCTTGAGCATCGCGCCCAGCGGCTTCAGCGCCGGGATCTTTTCGAACAGACCGGCGAATGGCTGCGCGAGCCTCGCCAGCTTGAGCGCAGCGCGAAAGCGCGAGGGATAAGGCAGGACAAAGGCCAGCATGGCGCGCATCAGCCGATCGAGCGGCGAGCGCCTGTAGGTCTCCTCGATATGGACGCGGGCGTGGTCGACCAGATGCATGTAATTGACGCCCGACGGGCAGGTTGTCATGCAGGCGAGGCAGGACAGGCAGCGGTCGATATGGGTGACGATCTGCTTGTCAGCGGGGCGACCGTTCTCCAGCATGTCCTTGATCAGGTAGATCCGCCCGCGCGGCGAATCCAACTCGTTGCCAAGCGTCACATAGGTCGGGCAGGTGGCCGTGCAGAAGCCGCAATGCACGCATTTGCGCAGGATCTTCTCCGATTCCGCGACATGCGGATCGGCAAGCTGGGCAAGCGAAAAATTGGTCTGCACGCAAAAATCCTATAATCCCAAGAACCAGCTTTCCGGGTCTTTGACCGGCTCGCCGCGCTGAAGCGCCTGCAGGCCGAGAATGCAGCGGGCTATGAACCAGACGGCGACGGCGAACATCAGCACGACGCCTATCGCCACCATCATCAGCACAACCGAGATCAACGCATAAAGCAGGCCGATCCAGAAGGTGCGGATCAGGAATGTATAGTGGCTCTCGACGAAGCCGCCTGCTTTGCCGCGGTTGATATAGGCCAGCACGATGCCGGCAATACCGGTGACGCCGATGACGAGGCTGGCGAGATAGAGGATGTAGATGACCAGCGCGTTGGTCGAACCCGGCTCCAGCCAGCGGTCGGTCTGGCGCGGCGCGGGTTTACCTGAATCGGTCGGGCCTGGATTGATGTCGCTCATAATGCTGCTCCCTCGGTTGCGGTGCCAAGAGTAGCAGAGCTTGCAGCCGGCGCCATACGGCCGGGATTGAGGATATTCTTAGGATCGAATTCGGCTTTGAGCCGCGCCGACAACGCTGCCAGTTGCGGCGCCTGCGGCTCAAACACCGGCACAGCGGCGCGATGCGAAGGCGCGGCGCGCACCAGCGTCGCATGGCCGCCGCCATACTGTCTCACCAGGCCGCGCAGAAGATCGGCTTCGGGATCACCATGCTCATCCATGCGCAGCCAGATCAGTCCGCCCTGCCAGTCATAGAAGGCATCGGCCGCCGCCTGCATGCGCAGCGCCAGCACCATCTGGTGACCTTGCGCCGGCGCCATCGACACGCGCCACACCGGCTTTTCCAGGCCGTCGGCAAACGGCGCGCAATCTCTGATGTCGCGCCAGACGGACTGCGAGATATCGCCCGAAATCTCCTCGAGCGGGCCGGCATTTCCGAGCAGGTCTTTCAGCGCGGCGATGCGGTAGGCGACCGACGGGCCGAACCCCTCGACGCGCAGCAATGTCGCCGCGGCATTGCCGAGGCTGCCGCCGGCGACCCGCGCGGCGACGCGTTCGGGAAGATGGGCCGCACTCGAGATTTCGGCGCTGGAGCCGAGCGCCAGCGCCATGGCGGCGGCGGCATGATCGTCGAGCAGGCCGCGCAGAGCGAGCGTGACTTCGGTCTCGGCTGATGGCAGCACCTTGAAGGTGACGTCGGTGAGGACGGCAAGCGTGCCCCAGCTGTTGGCCATGAGTTTCGACAGGTCGTAGCCGGTGACGTTCTTGACGACGCGGCCGCCGGACTTGAAGGCCTCGCCGCGACCGGAAACTGCCGCTACGCCGAGAATATGGTCGCGCGCCGCCCCCGCCTTCAGCCGGCGCGGGCCGCAAAGGTTCGCAGCCAGCACGCCGCCGATCGTGCCTCGCCCTAACTCACCGCCGAGCAGCGGGCCATAATCCAGCGGCTCGAAGGCCAGCTGCTGGCCGTTTTCGGCAAGCAGGCTTTCGATGTCGGCGAGCGGCGTGCCGGCTTTGGCCGACAGCACCAGTTCGGCCGGCTCGTAGAGCGTCACCCCGGACAGTTTCGACAGGTCGAGCGTATGCTCGGTCTGCAGCGGACGGCCGATACCGCGCTTGGAACCATGGCCGAGGATTTCGAGCGGCGAGTCTTCGGCGGCGGCCCAGGCAACGGTGGAGAGGGTTTCGGCTGCGGTGGAGGGAGTGAAGGTGGTCATGGCTATCTCTGGTTCCTCGCTCCCGCAACGCGGGGGAGAGGTGGGTCGGGCGAAGCCCGAGACGGAGAGGGGGCAATCATAGAAC
>NZ_RZSW01000208.1:0-10040 GCF_003997375.1 Mesorhizobium sp. M5C.F.Ca.IN.020.29.1.1
GGCATATACGTTAATCCCCCGCAACCGTTTCGGAATGAGGAGCAGCGCTGCCGCTCCTCCTCCAATCACGCAACGGATTTCACGATGCGCCAACTCGAGCCATGATTTCGGATCGAATGGTCGATGCGGTGTATAGCGACGCATCCAGCGGCAAATCCCCAAATGCCAGTTGACACAGAAGATAATTAGCACCTGCCTCTTCCAGCTGATCAAGGAGAGCTTGTCGGACAGAAGCTGCCGTTCCCACGACGCACAATTCACTTTCAATTGCTGCATCGAAGTCCAGCGGCAAGTTTGGTGGGGTGGGAATGGCATTAAGTTCGTATAGAAATTTGAAGCTCTTGAGCCATCGTCCATAGGCAGGTGCTGCGAGCAAATACGCATCTGTTTCAGAACGCTCTATCACCACCATTCGGAGCAATCCAAGAAATGGCGCTTGGTGGCCAACGTCAGCATCGTGCATTCGAGCGGCGCGGAATGCGTCGGTAACGCTGCGAACAGAAGTGCAAGGTCCAACGCAGGCGATGTTTGCCCCATTCGCGGCGGCCCAGCTAGCCGGCTCGGGTCGATTGGTGGCGATCCATGTCGGCGGATGGGGATATTGGTGAGGTCTCAACGTCAACGGAACGTCCTTCAACTCAAAGTGGCGGCCCTGATAAGAAAGCGTCCCGCCTTTCATCGCACCCATGAGAATCTCGCTGGCCTCCGCATACTGTTCTGGTGCTGCTTCTACAGCAACCCCGAAGTATCCCAATTCAGTCGGGGCAGAGCCGCGCCCTATGCCGAGTTCGAGCCTGCCGCCGCTCAACTGATCAAGCATGCAGATCTCCTCGAACGCACGCAGCGGATGATAGAGCGCAAGCAGCATTACCATGGGACCAACACGAAGACGGCGGGTTCGCTGGGCGACGCTCGCTAAGAACAAATTCGGTGATGGACCTCTGCCATGCGGCGTACAGTGGTGCTCTGCGAGATGATACGCATAAAAGCCATAGCGATCGCACGCCTCTGCTAGGGTCAGCCGATCTGCATATTGTTGGGCGATATCATCGCAGTTTTCGTCCAGATGATCGAAGATGCCGAAGGTCAAGCCCGAAGGGAAAATTTTCTTCATTAATTCTTCTCCAAATTAGACATAATCTAACCTACTCGTTGGAACAACCAGCACTCATAACACATCGACACGTATTACATTATGCACCGCCCATGCAAAGCGAATTCAGACCTTGATGCTTCTGCACACCGCGATTTCCTCCTAAAGCTCACGGAGATGTGTTTGGCGGCAGCAAGGAATTTATCCATCTGTTCTTTGGTGCCAATGCTGACGCGAATGCAGTTCTTCAAATATCTGTCAGGAAAGCTGGCGATAAGTATCTTCTGCTCTTTCAACGCTGCTTGCCAGCATGGGCCCTCCTGTCCCGCCGGCACACGGGCCAGCAAAAAGTTTGCGTGGGAGGGTGTTACGGAAAAGCCAAGTTGCAACAGCGCCAGGGTCACTCGCTGTCGTTCATGCTTGATGTGCTTGTGATTCTCTTCGTAGGCGTGGCGATGCGCAAGGATGCTTTTCCCGACCGCCTGCCCGATCACGTTCATGTTGAACACGTTCTGGATGTTGCGCAGCCTGCCAATGATTTCTGGATGACCGAAACCGAAGCCGACTCGCACGCCAGCGGCAGCATAGCTCTTCGAAAAAGTCCTCAAGATCAAAAGATTCGGATGTTTATTGACGAGGCGCAGGGCATGGTCGGGTGCAAAGTCGACGTAGGCCTCGTCCAAGACGATCAAGCGATCTGCTAGCTCCACAAGGCGTTCGATTTCGGCCACCGGCACGAATGTTCCGGTCGGATTGTTCGGATTAGCCAACAGAATGAACTTCGCGTCTTTTGCGGGGCCGAACAGCAGTTTTTCTATTGGCAAGGAATGAGCTTCGCTCGATGCGATTTCGAGAAACTCAGCACCCTGCAGCATGGCAAGTTTTCGGTTGAACGAGAATCCGGGCGACAGCATCGCCACTCTATCTCCTGGGGCGAGGAACGCTCTGTAGATGAGTCCGAGAAGTTCCGACGAACCGTTGCCGGCAATCACCTGATCTTTGGAAAGTCCGTAAGCGTCGGAGGCAGCTTCCCTTAAGCTGAGGTTGTCGTCTTCCGGATAAAGATACTGGTGTTCGATCGCAGCAATCGCACTTTGCATTACGCTCTTCGGCAACGGAAACGGGTTCTCGTTCGTATTTAGCTTAACGCAATTTGCATCCGTCACTGGTCCGTTGGACGAGAGAGCATCTAACTGTCTGGCCACCTGCGAAAAAAGCGAAAGCACGGTTTTCAGTTTTGCATCGCACATATTCTTCTCCGTTTTTCAGTTCCGCAGGGGCATGCAGCATGAGGCAATCGTCGATCGTGACTTGATCGACGTTCGGCTATGTCAGCGCTGCCTTCCCACCACCTTGGTCGGGAGCGCCGACCACGGCTTGAATTTGCCACCGGGAAGCTGTCGAGAACCTGACGACGACAACGCGTGGCCGACGGCCGATTCGATGCAACAGACGCTGTTTCAACATCGCATCGTCGTCAAAGCCCGCATGCAGGGCCAGCACGTCAGCCCCTCCTCCAGCGCCCGCAGTAAATAGGTGGAAACCGAGGTCTTGCCGAACCTCAGTCGCTCTGCCATCTCGCCCACCGGGAGGCCCAGTTCATGGTCAGGCGCAGGATCGTCCGGATATCCCTCACGCTCGTTCATCTCGCTTGCTTCCGTCTTAGCATGGGCTCTCTCGGTTCGATGATGAGAGAGCCAAAATACCAGAACGGCGCAGCCGAGAACCGAACGTCAAATCCACCCCGGAAACTGTCCGGGGGCTTAGCGGAACCCCTGTCCGCCTTTTGCGAAACGCGCAGGGTAGACCTGGTAGAGCCCGCCACATTTGTGGGCCCGTCGCCGGCCCAACGCCTCGACGTGCGCCAGGAGCGGAGCGCGCCGCTGGTCACCGAGCTCGAGCGCTGGATGATCGAGACGCGCGACAAGCTCTCGCGCGTTCGGACGCCGGCTTCGCTGCGAGAACAGCAAAGAACGCGCCAACGGTCGGATCATTCTCTCCGGATGGTTTCATCATCGGGAAGACGCAAAAATGAGAACCTTGCCGCCACTGACACGATCTCTCGTGATCGTTCGCCAGCTCAGCATGCCGCTCGACTCGCAGAAGCTGAACGGCTGAGTTCAGCGCAACGGACGATAGTGATCGCCCGGCTCGCCAACGTACTGATGGCCGCCGCCGGCGTGGCAACGGAGGAGGAGAGCTGCGATGACGAGCGGTAATCTGATTCCGGCCACCATCCTCAAGCGCAAGGCCGTCTTCTATGCACGTCAGTCCACGCAGGCGCAAGTGCAGCTCAACCTTGAGAGCCAGCGTCGGCAGTATGAGCTTGTCGGCGTCGCGCGGCGTTGGGGATTCCGCAAAGTAGAGGTGATCGACGAGGATCTGGGACGAACCGCAAGCGGGGCTGTGGAGCGTCCCGGTTTCGAGCGCTTGGTCGACGATCTGTGCACCGGCCATGTGGGCGCCGTGCTTTGCCTGGAGGCGATGGCCGCGTTCGCAAGAGCTATGGCCATACAAGCCGGCCAGCGAGTGGGCGGTGGTGCTCAAGGAGCATCACGAAGGCTATATTGGATGGAGCGAGTACGAACGGAACCAGGAATTTCTCGCCGCCAACGCCTATGGCAAAGCCGGCGGCGTCAAGTCGGGCCGCGGCGGTCGCGCGTTGCTCCCGGGTCTTCTCTCCTGTGGTCGATGCGGGCGAAGACTGGTTGTTATGTATGCCGGACGCGGCCAAGGTTATCCGGTATATCGCTGCGAGCGGCAACCTCATGATGGCACAGGCGCGATGCATGTCGTTCAACGGCTTTCGCACCGACGCGGCGGTGACCCGCGAAGCGCTGGAGGCGGTTGCGCCGATGGCGATCGAAGCGGCGTTGGAGGCTGAACGGATGCAGCTGGAGAGCGAAGCCAAGCGGCGGCAGATGATCGAGATGGACCTGCAGCAGGCACGCTATGAGGCATCGCTCGCCGAGCGCCGCTATGCCGCCTGCGACCCGGAGAACCGGCTTATAGCGGCCCAGCTCGAGAGGAACTGGGAAGCTACGCTCAGGCGCGTGGAGACCTGCGAGGCCCGGCTCAGCGAAGTCCAGCGCATGGAGCCTGTCGACGCGATCCCTGACTTCACCGGCCTCGCCCAGGATCTCGAAGCCGGCTGGAATGCGCCGGGTGTCGATATGCGCTGCCGTCAGCAACTGCTGCGCGCGCTCATCAAGGATATCGTGGCGGACGTCGATGACGACGCGCGCGATGTGATCCTGACCATCCATTGGCATGTGAGGCCAATGCGCTCACCTGTTGGCGATGGAACCCGCAGCGTCTCGACCGTGGCCGCCCGCGCGCGAACAAGATCCCGTATGGACTCGTGCCCTTCATCGGGAACCCACACCGCGGTCAGCTCGCCGGCGCGCGTGCAACCACGGTGCGCTCGTGCCCGAGCGACCGGGTCAGGCGATAAAGGCCGTACCCGGTCGGCCCAGCCTCATAGCAGAAATGCACGTAACCAAAGCGGCTGGCGATCCGGCCTATGACCCGCCGCATGCTGGTCGCCGACGCGTCGACCTCACCGAAGAACCGAACCTCTCCTTCCTGACGGCCGCACGGGTTGGGTTGAGGGCGTTGCCGTCATCCGCGTCGGCGGTGCGACCGAAGTGGAAGTCAAGGAAAAGAAGGACCGCGATCTTCTTGCGCAACAACGACTGGCAGTCACGCGCGATCATGGAGGGCTTGGTGACGTGCTTGGTCCCCTTCCTCATTCGGCCCCGTTGATCCATCACTTCGACCGCAGCATGGAGCTCACAGACTGCTTACCTTCAGGCCGGTCTCGGCGTTCAGACATGGTTCTACGATCTGCAGGCGTATACCCTGATTCGACCCTCCGGAAGGGTTTCATTTTTGGCGTTGCTGCTCGGCTCGGCTCAGGAAGCATTCTTATCCTCAAACCTTTTGTGTCGGAAGCTCGACAAGAATGTGAAGACCGACAAAAAAGGGATGAGGGGCCGGGCCGCCGGCATGGAGAATCGGTGCAGCGCAGAGTCCGCCAATTCGGCACGCATTTTGCTTGGATAATTCTGTCACCTGCGGACGCAATCAGATCTCCGATCGGCCCGCGGGACCGGTTTGTGACGAAGCGCTTCTTGCGGCAGCCATGACAGGCGTATCCGCCGGATAGAGACAGTAGCATTGTGGAGGGCATGCTGATGCGCGAGCGTATGTGGGGTTCCGGGGCGCGATGGGTCGAGCTGTGGGAGCGATCGTGACGGCAAGCGCAACCAAGAAATCGGAGTGGCTTCACCACCACCTACAAGCGCACGCGCAGCACGATCCCGATCAGTCCAACTGCCGGCCTTTACATCATGAGCTTCTCAGAAACCGAAGAGCGCTCAAAGCCATCGACCTTCTTACCGAACAATTTGCGACAGAACCCGAGATCGACACCCCGGGGACACAAAGGAGAATTATCTGATGCGGCGACTTTTTTTACAAATGGGGCGCTTTGTGGGCTGACGGCGGGCGCTACCGCTGCCAATGTTCCAGTGATCGCCGATCCGGCAATTGTAGCCGGGGCAGCGGCCCCAGTCTTTTCGTTCGAGAGTGGGCAACGCTACTGGTACAGTACCGGCGAAGCATCGAAGGACCTTTACGACGCCAGCGGCACGCGGCTGCTCTCGCGGCTCACTTACGACCATCTCGATGCGCATTCGGGCGAAGTCTTCTTCAAGGCAACCCACAATCCGACTGGCATTTTCGTCAAGGGCCTCCTCGGTGCGGGCGGGGTCACCGAGGGCTCTCTCGTCGACGAGGATTTCCCGCCGTTAACAGAACCTTATTCGAACACGTCGAGCGATCAGCGCGGGGGCGACATCACCTATTTCACCACTGATCTGGGATACTATTTCTGGAACACGCCGCGCTACCGCATCGGTGCTTTGGTCGGCTATAACTTCTGAAACGAGCGCTACGACGCCGTCGGTTGCGCGCAGCAGGCGGCTAACTCGCAGATTTGCGCAGACATGCCGACCAATGTCGGCATCATCAGCCAGGACAACGATTGGCATTCGCTGCGGCTCGGACTGGCCGGGCAGACGCAACTCACCGACCGACTCAGCCTTTCTGGCGACGTGGCGTTCCTTGTTCACGCGGCTCGACGGCAAAGATCGGCACCATCTGCGCCCAGAGATTAATCCCGTTCCTGAAGACGGCGACGGGCATGGGCTCCAACTGGAGGCGGTGTTGAACTACAAGGTCACGGATTTCTTCAACATCGGTGTCGGCGCCCGCTACTGGCGGGTGGCATCTGACGGCAGCGCGCATTTCGAGGACACGCCGTCCAATGGTTCCCCGCAGGTCGATGACTGGAAGGCAGAGCGCTACGGCATGTTCGTGCAGGCGAGCATCAAGTTCGACTGAGAAAGGAAACGCCTAGCGTCCGCTAGCGCGCCTTTCATTTGCCGAGCTTCGCCAGCGGCAGCACGCGTCTGGCGAGCATTGACTCCGAGGATTAGCCCGCTCGAACTGGCGCTCCCGGCGCCCGTGCTCGGGTGCGACCAGACAGACGACGCTTTCGTGCAGGCTGTCGGAGGCTCTGCAACCGCCTGCACGAACAGGACGCACGGACGGTGAAGCGAAAAGCGAATATTTCTTACCTCGCGCCGGATATGCACTCTGCAGTTGGCGCATCGAGTGCAAATCGAGAATCACCTGAGATTGAATGTCAGTAACAAGGGTCCGGCTTTTCAGGCCGGATTCCACACTGCAATCTTATTGCGACTTTGATCCTGCCCCAGGTCGGTCAACCCGGTTCCGAAACAGCACAATGCGCCAGAAGCAGTCGTTTGATCCTTATAGCCAAGAGGCTGCTTAGCTGGTTAGCGGATGTCCGTCGCGCCGTACGCTTACATCGGGGAATTGCCGCACAATCCACATGAGCCGGAATTCTTCGTCCTCTGGCGAGTTTGACCCCAACCAGTCTACCTGCATTTGGCCCCTCAGGATCGCCTAGCAAGACGTCACAGCGACGTTCGCTCTATTTGGATAAGACTGTCTTCTGGCATCAAAGGCGTGGGCATCCCTCAAATGCGCGCTATTCACGCTACGGAGTTCTTATAAATAGAGCGGAGCATGTGTTGGCGGACAATGGCAATAGTACAGGGCGCGTTGGAGCTGGTAGCTGGTCGCTCAAGGGCTTCGACTATCAGGTTGACGTTTCGGTCTGGTTGGCACTAGACCTAATGGTAGCCAACCGGCTCGCCAGCGAGATGATCCTTGAACATGTTAGTGAGGAAGATGTCGAGGCGGACGTCCAGGAATTGGAGCCTGGCACCGTCGCCGAGACGGTCGCTCTGCTGGCTATCGCCTGATCGTTCAGGCCAAACGGCGCACCGGCAACGCATGGACCGAGGCCAGATATATCTCGTTGCTCAAGCATGGCGAACACCGCAAGTCAGCGATCAAGCGGCTCGAACAGGATCCGAATGCCCGCTACCTCCTCGTTACCAGCGCAGCACTCAATGATCCTGTGAGCTATCTGGGTGTGAGACACGCCGGGACCTGGCCCGCAGCTAGCAAAGTGCCACAGAAAATCGCAACGGCAGGAACCAATATCGCAGGTCGGCTGGCGATCATCGGTGGCGAGGATGATGAACGGCTGAAAACTGACATCAAGACCCTGCTGCTCGAGCGTTTGCGCGTCCCGCGCGCGTGTTGGGAAGACTGCCTTGTGGTACTACGCGAGGCAGCTTGGGACCGGATGGGTGGTTTGGACGACGGGCTGTGGACGCGCGAGCAAGCCGAGCAAGTCATCGCCAAGCACGAGGGCTACCTAGTCAGCGGACAGGACCGAGACGGATAGGTGCAGCCGACCAATTGGGGTGACTTGACTCAGGCGCTGGCCAAGCGTCACGCGATCATGATCATCGGACAGTCAGGCAGCGGAAAGACCGCGACCGCCGAGGCGCTCTGGCTTCACCTCAAGGGCGGCATCCCTGATCTCAAGCGCGTCCACATCACCCATGGCCCGGACCAGCTGCGGACCGACACGACGGTGCCCCCGGTGCTCTACGACATTGAAGATCCTTGGGGGCGCTTCAAGTTTGAGCCGGACAGCCGTCCCTGGAACGATCAGCTCGCTCCGGCCTTTGAGAGCGCACGGCATGACCGGATTTTCATCTTCTGCGCGAACTCAGCCTGCCGCTCGAGCTGCGCAACTTCTTTGACAGCCTCCCTGACCTAGCTTCGGACGAACTCGCCAGGCATCCGCAAGCTGCCCTCGCGACTGCGATCAAACGGGCACATCAGGATTCCATCGAGCGCACCGTCGTCGACCAACTCGAGGCCCGCGACGCGATCAAGCCTGCAGCGATTCTGTGGGCACTCATCAAGCCATACGGTCGTCTGTCAGCCGATGTGCTGCGCGGCCTCGACGATGCACTAGTCGACATCGATTCCAGTCTCGAGGGTAAGATCAGCACGCTTGTAAACAGCTTTGTGACTGGGCGCAATTTGCGTCAAGGTGCCGACGGATCGCTTGCCTACTATCACGGCAAGGTCGAAGCCGGGATAGAAACTGCGCTTGCTGGGCATCCCCAAGCTGTGCGCCTGACCTTGCGCCCGCTGATTGACGCGCTGCTCGCACGTGATGACGATCAGGGCGGCAGTTGGGGCATTGAAACCGCCGCCGAGATCATACGTCTCTCACAACGCATCGCAGATGCAACGCCGCGACCATCGCGCGCGAGCCAGGACCGGCTCAACCGCTTGGTCGAGAATAAACTCAAGGCAACTGGCCGCGATCTCGAAAACGCTCTGCGCCTGGCGGCAGCGGTCGGATCTTCAATCAGCAATCTGTCGGAGGTTGCGCGCTGGCTGGAGTATCGACCCGATCGAAGTTTCCCGGGATTGGTGGACTGGGGCAAACCCGAACGTGACGCAGATTGGTATGCGCGGATGCGCGCAGATCCTGACGTGCGTGAATTGATCGAAAGTTTCGTCTGCACGGTACTGCCCACGGACCAAACCAGCTTCCCGAGAGGCTTTGCTAGCGACCTTGCAGAGCTCGCGGGAGACGTGACAGGTGCTTTCCTGGCAGCCGCCCAAGAGTTCGCGGGCTATGGTCATATTCGTAACACCCAACCTGGTCGAGCAGGCGCGATTGACCGGATCGGCACCGGCCTCGGACGAAAAAGGCGCCTGGCGTCAAGCTGACGAATTGTCGAGAACGGTCAGGGCCGCCGTGCTCGTCAAGGGCGGCCATGCGCAAGGAAGCCGTTGCATCGATGTGCTGTTGCAGCCAAACCTCCCCTCGGTTCGATTCGATGCGCCCCGCTGGCCGCGTGGGATGCGCGGTACTGGCTGCATGCTGTCCAGCGCAGTCGCCAGCTCGCTTGCTCATGGAGCATCGCTGGAAGCGAGCGTCAGCCGCGCCAGGCAATATGTTTTCGATGCGCTTGCCAGATCGAAGGACATCGAGCCGAAAAGGGGATTGGGCCCAATGTATCAAAGCTCCGGTCGAGTCTGGGAGGCAATCGCTTTGGTCTACCCCCCAGGACGTGAAAGGCCCTATTCGAGGGCTGGGAATGCGGCATACGCGATCGCGACCCTATGAACAACACGCCGCTTTGAGGAGGAAGCCGGGATGCCACTGTGCCAACCGTCGATGCGCGACCTGAACGGCGCTATTGACCGCTTGCCGTGCATCACGCCAACGACACGATTTACGGGCTAGCCGCTATTTCTGCGCTTCCAACCTGAAGCGTGTCTGGCGTGTGGCGCCACCTCTTTGACGGGCAGCCCCAACACGGCGGCGACATATCCGAGCGCTAGCATATCACTCTCCATTCGATTGCATCTAATTTGAATCCGAACTTCGATATTCTGAAATTATATGCCAGTCCTGGTCGAGACGACTGCATTTCCCAGTTAAATGCCAAACGATACATAATTTACCAAATAC
>NZ_RZSW01000209.1:0-10037 GCF_003997375.1 Mesorhizobium sp. M5C.F.Ca.IN.020.29.1.1
ACCCATGACCGAGGCGGGTGCATCCGGCGTCAAATGGGACGAAGCCACGCTGACAGACTATCTTCGCGATCCCAAGGCCAAGATCAAAGGTACGAAGATGGCGTTTGCCGGCCTCAAGAAGGACGAGGACCTTGCCAACGTCATCGCCTACCTGAAGCAATTCTCCAAATGACCCGGTTCTTCAGCCGGCCGATGGGCCGGCCAGATTGCCTGCCCCAATCGGTGGTCACCTGAAATGTCGGCTCGGGAAAGCGGCCTCAAGAATACCGGTATCCGCATCTCGGAAGCGACAGTCAGCGATTTCTTCGCGCTTCTGAAACCACGCGTCATGGCGCTTGCTGTTTTTACCGCTTTCGTGGGGCTGATGGTGGCGCCTGGGGCGATGAATCCGGTCATCGCCGTGATTGCAATTGGTGCAATTGCGGTTGGAGCGGGAGCGGCCGGGGCACTCAACATGTGGTACGATGCCGATATTGATGCGCTGATGTCGCGCACATCAAAGCGGCCGGTCCCGTCAGGCCGGGTCATGCCAGGCGAAGCTCTCGGCTTTGGCCTGGTGCTTTCCGTGCTTTCGGTCATGACGCTCGGCGTGCTGGTGGGGTGGTTTGCCGCATCGCTGCTGGCCTTCACCATCTTCTTCTACGTCGTCATCTACACGATGTGGCTGAAACGCTCGACGCCGCAGAATATTGTCATAGGCGGCGCCGCGGGTGCCCTTCCTCCGGTGATCGGATGGGCGGCGGCCACCGGCGCCGTCGGGGCTGAAAGTCTCATCCTGTTTCTGATCATTTTCCTCTGGACGCCGCCGCATTTCTGGGCGCTAGCGCTGTTCAAGATCGGCGACTATGCTGCCGCCGGCATTCCCATGATGCCGAACGTGGCCGGCCAGGCTTCGACCAGAAAACAAATCTTCGTCTATTCACTGATCCTGGCACCAATCGGCGTGCTCCCTTGGGCTTTTGGATTCGCGAGCGGATTGTACGGGCTCGCTTCGGCCGCATTGGGCGCGGGGTTCATCTGGCATGCCTGGAAGCTTCTGATCGACAAAAGGTGGGTTGAAGGGTGGGAGATGAAACGCGCAAAGGCGCTGTTTGCCTATTCGATTTTCTATCTTTTCGCGATCTTTGCCGTGCTGCTTGCCGATACCATTGCAATGCGTATCGTCATGTCAGCCGGAAATTGACCTGACTCGTGGTTGCATCGAATCCTGATTCTTGGATTGCTTGCCGGGTTGAGACGGCCAATCGGCGATTGCTGAACGAGGTCCGCCCCCGAACCTGCTCAAACCTCACGTTGGCACTGCGCAGAACCCCAGCAACAGCAGAATAACTACGCCAAGGCCGAGCATGAGAACGGTCTTTCCATCCATGACCTTCACCCTTCAACCCGGCTTGGAGAATATCGAAGAAAGGCCGTTAGAGCTAGCCGGATCACCGGAGCCGTCCCTCAAACAAAGGGCGGCGACAAATCCCATGCAAGAGCGTATGTTGACCATGGTGCAGGTCGCGGTTTTGCGTGGCCAGTTACGCTGAACGGCAGCACCGTGGAATCGCGACCTTACCGGACCTGGTCTGGAGGAATGGTCATGGCAAGTTTTCACGTGATTGCAGGCGCCAGCGAGACGCTGGAGCACACCAGAATTCGAAAGATCGGCGTTTCCGACCTTTTCGACGCGCTCAAGCGAGGGGTCGACGATTTTATGGTTAAACCGTCGCATATCGTTTTCCTCTGCCTGATCTATCCGCTTGTCGGCGTCGTGCTCGCTGTCTGGACGTCGGGCAACAATGCGTTGCCGCTGTTGTTTCCGCTGGTGTCAGGTTTTGCGCTGATCGGTCCATTCGCGGCGATCGGGCTGTATGAGATCAGCCGCAGGCGGGAAGCCGGACTCGACGCCTCCTGGGGCCACGCTTTCGAGGTCAGGAATTCTCCGGCGCTGCCGGCCATCGCGGCGGTCGGGATCATGCTGCTTGCGATCTTTATCGCCTGGCTTTTGACAGCGCAGATATTTTACCAGCAGGTGTTCGGCCCGGCCCCGCCGGAATCGCTCTCCAGCTTCATCAGTGAAATATTCGCCACCGGACGCGGCTGGACGCTGATTATCCTGGGCCACGCCATCGGCTTCGTCTTCGCCGCGGTCGTATTGTGCACCACGGTCGTCGCGTTCCCGTTGTTGCTCGACCGCGACGTCGGCGCCTATGAAGCCATCCACACCTCGGTGCGCGTGGTCCTGGCGAACCCGATCGTGATGGCAGTGTGGGGCCTGATCGTCGCCGTCGCCCTGATCATAGGCTCGCTGCCGGTGTTTGCCGGGTTGGCGGTCGTGCTGCCGATCCTCGGTCACGCCACCTGGCACGTCTATCGCAAAGTTGTGGAATCGCCCGCTTCCACCAAACCGGCGAGCTGAAAAAATCCTGCCTTGCCGCACCGGCGAGCGCGCCGGTACGGCAAGGGCTGAGCCTTCAGTAAGCCGGGTAGCTAAAGCGGGCTTGTTGTGCATCGCTGGTCAGATTGCGGAAATCCTTGCCGCTGACATGCACGAGCGTCCTGTGGTCACCGCCCTCGAAATAGATGTCAGCGGCATTGCCTAGGCTTTCATCGAGGATCACCGGCACATCGTAGGCCGCGCCGATCGGCGGGATGGCGCCGGTGTCGCAATCCTCGAAGAGCGAAACCACCTCATCTTCGGAGGCGAGTCCGATGCGCTGGTCCATGACGTCCTGCAACGTGCCGAGCTCGATCCTATGCGTGCTGGGCACCACGGCCAGCGCATAGCCACCGTCGTGGTGAACGACCACCGATTTGGCCATTATGCTGCCGGGCACATGCGCCGCTATTGCGGACTGCCTGCTTGTCGAGGTGCGGTGGTGCTCGACGGTGTCGTAGGAAATTCCTTTCTCGTCGATAAAGTCCTTCAGTCTGTTTGCGATCGTCATCTTGAGCCTCCCTCGCTGGAGTTCGCGACGCATGTGGAAACGAGGACAATCATTTTGCTTCTGTCGTTTCCCTACCAACAAAAATGGGCCAGCTGTCGATTGTTTCAAGGCAACGCAGAGCGGGCCGCAAATGGCATCTCCGGCTCTTGATGGACATGCTGCCGAAGCCCTGTACCCGGATGCGCGTCAGGGCTCGGCCCCAAAAAACACCGTCCGGGTGAGAAGCGTGTAATCCGATTCGAAGACCATCATCGCCACGAATACCAGCACCAATATCGGCGGCAATATGATCGCATATGTCAGCGCCAGCCGTTCCCAGGCCATGTGCATGAAGACCGCGACGATCAGCCCGGCCTTGAGCATCATGAAGATCAGGATCAGCGACCATCTGAGATAACCCTGGAGGCCGACATAATCGACCAGATAGGAGCAGGCGCTGAGGATGAACAGCCATGCCCAGACCACCAGATAGAGCTTGATCGGGTGCTCCTGATGAACTTCCGCGGGGGCGGTGCCGATTGCCGCCGGATCATGCGCTTGAGCTCCGTGAAGCGTGTGTTGCGCCAGGCCGTTTGCGGTTACCTCAGCCATATCTGCCTCTCAAAGATGCTGCTTCTCACCAAAGATAGAAGAATGCGAAAATGAATACCCAGACCAGGTCGACGAAATGCCAGTAGAGCCCCATGATCTCGACGTGCTCGTAGCGGCCCCTGCGGCTGGTGAAGAAACCAGGCCGTCCCGTGTCGTAATCTCCGCGCCAGACCTTTCGCGCCACGATGATCAGGAAGATCACCCCGAACGTCACATGGGTGCCGTGAAAGCCGGTGATCATGAAGAAGGATGATCCGAACTGCGCCGCACCCCACGGATTGCCCCAGGGCCGTACCCCTTCGGTGATCAGCTTGGTCCATTCGAAGGCCTGCATGCCGACGAAGGTCGCGCCCAGCGCTGCGGTCAAAAGCATGAGGATCGCAGTCTTGCGGCGGTCGTGGCGATAGCCGAAATTCACCGCCATGGCCATCGTTCCGCTGCTCGAGATCAGCACGAAGGTCATGATGGCGATAAGGATCAATGGAATATTCGAGCCGCCAAAGTGAAGGGCAAAGACCTCGCTCGGATTGGGCCACGGCACTCGGGTAGACATGCGCGCGGTCATGTATGAGAGCAGGAAGCAGCCGAAGACGAAGGTGTCGCTGAGCAGGAAGATCCACATCATGGCCTTGCCCCAGGACACGTTCTTGAACGCGCGCTGATCCGAGGACCAGTCGGCGGCGACTCCTTGCAAGCCCGCCGGCCGCGGCTGTGCTTGGCCAGTATGCGTCAGTGTCGTGTCTGCCATCCGTCCGGCCCTCCTAGGTCAGCAACTGTCGGCAAATCTCGATGAAAGTCGCGGCCCAGCCGGCCAGAAGCGCGAAAATGGCGAGCCAGACGAAAAGCAGGAAATGCCAGTACATGGCGCACAATTCGACGCTGAGGCGAAGCCGCTCCGGCCGTGCTCCGTTCCAGGCGCCGGCAGTTGTTCGGCTCAGACCCACCAGCCCTCCCAGGATGTGCAGGCCATGCATCCCGGTTATCAGGTAGAAAAAACTATTGGCCGGATTGGCGGTCAGCAAGTAGCCGTCGGCGGTCAGTTCCCGCCATGCCACAAGCTGTCCGATCAGGAAGGCAAGCGCGGTGAGCCCGGCCGTGACGAGGCCGAGCCTGACCGTGTCGATCTGGCCCCGGCGCGCAGCGACCGAGGCGCATTGCAGCGCAATGCTGCTCAGGACCAGCACGCCGGTGTTGAACCAGAGCACGCGCGGCAACGGCAGCGCCTGCCAGTCCGACAGCGCCATGCGCATGAAATAAGCGCTGGTGAAGAGTGCAAACAGGCAGCCGACGACGGCGAGGAAGACGCCGAGGCCGATCTTGGCGGTCGGCAACGCCGATCCTTCCTGGCCGATAATATCACCGATGACACCTTGCTCGAGCCATGGCTTGGCCATCAGCCGCTGGTGGGAAAGCCACCATCCGGCAAAGCCGACGATCACGAGGAGGAAGACCAGAATGACGCTCATGCCGGCTCCCTGGACGATCCGAAGGCGCCCGGCATGTTTTGCGGGATAAAATCCTCCTTGGCGCCCGGCACGCTGTAGTCATAGGCCCAGCGATAGACGATCGGCAGTTCCTTGCCGAAATTGCCATGGGCGGGCGGTGTTTCCGGCGTTTGCCATTCGAGCGTCGTGGCGCGCCACGGATTGCCGCCGGCCTCGCGGCCGTGGCGAATGCTCCAGATCAGATTGAACAGGAACACGATTTGGGCAAAGCCGACGAGGAACGCCATGATGCTGATGAACGCGTTCAGATCGTGGGCCGATTCGGTCATCACCGTCGTGGCGGTCAGTTCGTGGTAGCGACGCGGCACGCCCATCAGGCCGATGTAGTGCATGGGAAAGAAAATCAGATAGGCACCGAGGAAGGTGACCCAGAAATGGAACTGGCCCATCGCCTCGTTCAGCATCCGGCCGGTGACCTTCGGGTACCAGTGATAGATCGCCCCGAAGATCACCAGAATCGGAGCGACGCCCATGACCATGTGGAAATGGGCAACGACGAACATCGTGTCCGACAGCGGAACGTCGACGACGACGTTGCCGAGAAACAGTCCGGTCAGCCCGCCATTGACGAAGGTGACGATGAAGGCCAGGGCAAAAAGCATCGGCACGGTGAGGTGGATGTCGCCGCGCCACAGCGTCAGCACCCAGTTGTAAACCTTGATCGCGGTCGGGACGGCAATGATCAAAGTCGTGGTGGCAAAGAAGAAGCCGAAATAGGGATGCATGCCGCTGACATACATGTGGTGCGCCCAGACCACGAAGCTCAGCGCACCGATGCCGACGATGGCCCAGACCATCATCCGGTAGCCGAAAATGTTCTTGCGCGCATGGGTGCTGATCAGATCGGACACGATGCCGAAGGCCGGCAGCGCCACGATGTAGACCTCGGGATGGCCGAAGAACCAGAACAGATGCTGGAAAAGGATCGGACTGCCGCCGCCGTGCTGCAATTGCTCGCCCATCTCGACGATGGCCGGCATGAAGAAGCTGGTGCCGAGCGCACGGTCGAATAGCATCATCACGCAGGCGACAAAAAGCGCCGGGAAGGCGAGCAGCGCCATGACAGTGGCGGTGAAGATACCCCAGACGGTCAGCGGCAGGCGCATCAGCGTCATGCCGCGTGTGCGGGCCTGCAGCACCGTCACGACGTAGTTCAAGCCGCCCATGGTGAAGCCGATGATGAACAGGATCAGCGAGACGAGCATCAGGATGATGCCCCAGTCCTGGCCGCCTGGCGTGCCGGTCATGATCGCCTGCGGCGGGTAGAGCGTCCAGCCGGCGCCGGTCGGTCCGCCGGGCGCAAAGAAGCTCGACGCCAAAACCAGCACGGCGAGCAGGTAGATCCAGTAGCTCAGCATGTTGACATAGGGAAAGACCATGTCGCGCGCGCCGACCATCAGCGGGATCAGGTAGTTGCCGAAGCCGCCCAGGAACAGTGCCGTGAGCAGATAGATCACCATGATCATGCCGTGCATGGTGATGAACTGGTAGTAGGCTTCGGGGCTGATGAAGTCGAACGTGCCGGGGAAGCCGAGCTGCAGCCGCATCAACCAGGACAGCACCAGCGCCACCAGGCCGATTGCCGTGGCCGTCGCCGAATACTGGATGGCGATGACCTTGGCATCCTGCGAAAAGACGTATTTCGTCCACCAGCTGTGCGGATGGTAAAGTTCCATCTCCGCGACTTCGGCCGGCGGTACCGCATCTGCAGGTGTGATATCGACCATAAGAACACTCCGTGCCCTTTTCGACCAGGCTCGACAGTTTCGAGCCCTACCGCAATTTCAACCCACGTCGCCGTCTTCCCGGCGTCTACTCTGCCGAGCCCACCTGCTGGGGGGCCGACAATTGCGCGAAAGTCTGCTGTTCGCCGAGCCAGGCCAGATAGTCTTCCGCCGTATCGACCATGACCACGCCATTCATCAACGGGTGCCCCTGGCCACAAAGTTCGGCACACAGGACCTGAAAAGTTCCGGTTCTGGTCGGGGTGAACCAGAAATAGGTGACCGAGCCCGGGATCATATCCATCTTGGCGCGAAATTCAGGGACGTAGAAATCATGCAGCACGTCGATCGAGCGGAGCAGCATCTTGACCGGCTTGCCGACCGGCAGATGCAGATCGGCGGCTTCGACGACGACATCGTCCTGGCCGTTGGCATCACTGGCGTTCACGCCTAAGGGATTTTCAGGGCTGACGTTGCGGGTGTCGGATGTGCCGAGCTTGCCGTCCTTGCCGGGCAAGCGGAAACTCCATTGCCATTGCTGGCCGACGACTTCGACCACTGTTGCGTCGCTTGGGACGCTGACGAACTGGTTCCAGACGAACAGGCCGGGAACCAGCATGGCCGTGACCCCGATTGCGGTGACGATCGTCAGCCACCATTCGAGCCGCTTGTTCTCGGGTTCGTATGCCGCCTGGTTCCCTTCCCGATGACGGAAGCGGAAGACGCAATAGGCCATGAATAGGACGACGGCGGCGAAGACGACGCCGGTGATCCAGAAGGTGATGATGATGGTGTTGTCGATATAGTCCCAGTTAGAGGCAATCGGCGTCCACCACCATGGGCTCAGGAAGTGAAACAACACTGAGCCCACAACTACCAAAACGAGTACAAGCGCGATGGCCATATCCCGTTTCCTCCCGGCATTCCAGGGCGCGAAGCCGCCCCGGGAAATGCCAAATGCATCATAGCTCGATTTCCCGTCGAAATTCTAGTGCGGTCTTCCGGTCAGCCGAAAACGCAATGGCGATGATGCGGAAGAACCCAAGAAGAAGAAGGCTGCAGCGAAGAAAAAGCTGCCAAGGCGCCGAACAACACGGCATTGCGCCGAATTATGAAAGACCGCCCCCAATGCATCCTTTTTCATAGTCGCCTTAAAGCGACGTGCGTCCACTTGGACGCAGAAACTCTGAACGAATTTTCACTGTCTACGAATCGTGCGTCCGAGCATCGATCCCGATTCTCGGACCGATGCGATAAGCGACAGATTCGCGCCCAAGCAGCGGTTGGCGGCTGGCGATACGATGTTTTGATCATTATCTGCGCCGAGTTGCAAAGTGCAGGTTCGTTGGAGGGATCGTTGAAATTATTCGTCGGCATCGGAGGCGCGGTCGCCACGGCGGTCCTCTTCGCCTCGGTCTGCGGTATCGCCCAGGCCGACAGCGTCCTTGACAATTGGCGGTTCGACACCGGCAGCGATGGCCTGGTCACTGCCTCGCTCCATGCTACCAACAAGCTCATCACGGGCGGCGGCACCTTAAGCTACAGCCCGATCCTGACCATTGCCTGTCGGGCGAATGGCGAACCGCGCTGGAGCGAATGGCTGCAGTTGAACGATGCCGTCTCCGCCAGCCGGACCATCACCGTGTCGGTGACCGTCGACAAGGCCAGCAAGGTCAACGAAAGCTGGTCGGTCGGCGCGCGGGGGAGGAGGCTGGTTCGGGATGGTGCCGACGGGATCAGGCGATTGGTTTCCGCAGACCGGCTCCAACTGTCCTGGCGGTTCGGGCTGCTGTCGGGGCGAGGCGAGGCCGATTTCGACCTAGCCGGGTTCAGCGAGGCGGTCGGCCAGATCGCCGGCACCTGCAACACCGAGTTGCCGTGATCGGGATCAGCAGCGCTCGCCTCAACCCACTAAGAAACCCAGTGAGTTATTCCGGCGCAAACGTCTCGAACGCACCCGCGCAGCCAGCGGTGCGCCGGATCGGCATCGAGCCGCGGGTGCCACAAAAGTGAAACCGTGATTTCTGGCAGGGGAACCGGGAGAGGGAAACAGTACATTCCGTCGCGCAGGTTCCCCGTATATCGTTCGGGAACGCTGGCGATCAGGTCCGAGGCGCGCGCCAGAGCCAGAGCTTCCGAAAAACCGCCGACGACCGTCACGATCTCTCGTTTCAATCCTAGCGGCTCAAGCGCGTGGTCGATCGGTCCCCTGTCGAGCCCGCGACGGGAGAGGAGGATGTGCCGGCCGGCCGCATAACGGGCAGGGGTGATCGTCAACTCGCGTAAGGGATGCCCCATCCGCACGACGCCGACGAAACGATCACGGAACAGCGCTTGCGCGCGCACCTCTGGCCCCGTCACCTTTCCGACGACGCCGGTTTCCAGGTCTGCGCTGCCGTCGCGCAGGGGCGTGCTGTCCTTGTCCGGCTTCAGTACGAAACGCAGCCGCACGCCCGGTGCTTGTTCGCCGACGCGCGCAATGAGATCAGGTCCGAAATTCTCAACAAAGCCGTCCTGGTTTCTGAGTGTGAAGGTTCGCACAAGCCGTTTCAGGTCGAGCATCTCAACAGGACGCAGAACGGCTTCGGCGTCCTCCACAAGCTGACCGACGCGCTCGCGGAGCTCGAGGGCCCGGGGTGTGGGAACAAGGCTGCGTCCGGCCCTGACCAACAGCGGATCGCCGATCGTCTCACGCAATCGCGCCAGCGCCCGGCTCATCGCCGACGGGCTAAGCCGCAGCCTCTTGGCGGCGCGTGCCACACTGCCTTCCGTCAGCAGCACATCGAGGGTGACGAGCAGATTGAGATCGGGATGCGGCATAGATGGATCGTAGCATGGTTGGCACGATCTGACATAGCGTCAAACGCAATGATTAAGTGCAAACGATGCGTCTTCAGCCATGTCAAGCAAAGGACTACGTGTCTGCCAGCTCCGTTTCCGGAGCCGCCAGAAAACGGAGTTCATATTGAAGGCAATCGATGCAGGACGGGCAGTCGCCGGAAATATGGAACGAGCACCTTCGGTTCGGTGGGCGCTTGCCGGCCTTTCGCTGTCAATGTTGCTGTCCTCACTCGGCATCAGCATCGCCAATGTTGCCTTGCCGACCTTGGCGCAGGCGTTCGACGCCTCGTTCCAGGAAGTCCAGTGGATCGTGCTGGCTTATCTCCTCGCCGTGACCACCCTGATCGTCAGCGTTGGACGGCTCGGTGACCTCATCGGTCGCCGGCGGCTGTTGCTGGCCGGACTGTTCCTGTTCACGACGGCGTCGGTCCTATGTGGTGTCG
>NZ_RZSW01000020.1:0-27611 GCF_003997375.1 Mesorhizobium sp. M5C.F.Ca.IN.020.29.1.1
GTCTCATCCTGTTCGCCTACAGCTTCTGGTCGTCGGCATCCTACCGCATCATCCCCGATTTTCAGTGGGGCAACTATCTCGACTCGCTGACATCGCCCGCATTCTGGAAAGTAACGATAAATGCGGTCCGTATCGGCTTGCTGACGGCGACGATCACGCTCATCCTTTCCATTCCGGTCAGCTACTACCTCGTCTATGTCAGTCGCTCCCAGATCATCCTCTATCTGATCCTGCTCACCTGGTTTTCCAGCTATCTCGTGCGCATCTATGCGTGGCGGACGCTGCTGGGAACGAATGGCGTCCTGAACACGGTGCTGCTCCAGCTCGGCATTATCGACGAACCAGTCAGCGCTCTTCTGTTCAATTCCTTCGCCGTTACCATCACTCTGGTTCACATCTATCTCCCGTTCTGCATCCTGCTGGTGGTGGCATCCCTCAGTGAGATCAAACGCGAACTGCTCGATGCTGCCCGCGATCTCGGTACTTCGTCTTTGGGTGCGTTCTTCAGGGTCATCGCGCCGAATGCTGCCAACGGCCTCGTCGGCGCCTTTATGCTGACCTTCATCCTGGTCGCCGGCGACTACGTCACGCCACAGATGCTCGGCGGCTCGTCCGGCCAGACCACTGGCCTGCTGATCGCCGACCAGTTCCGCAAGACCGGAAACTGGCCGCTGGGAGCGGCGCAGGCATTCGTCATGTTCGCAGTATCGGTGCTCCTCTACGTCGCCATCGTCGCACTTGGTCGCATGAGCGGCGTCATCATCAATCGTCGGCGTCCGGTTGCAAGCGCGGAGGCATAGATGCTGCTCAAGCTCATTGTCTGGACGACCCTCGGCTTTCTTCTTGCGCCGCTGCTGATCATCGTCCTGTTCAGCTTCCACGCATCGCCGTCACTGTCTTTCCCCTTCACCGGCTTCAGCCTGCGCTGGTACGAGGAGCTGCTCGGCAATCCGCAGTTGAGCGCCGCCGTACTGAAAAGCCTCGTCATCGCTTTGATGACGACCACTATCACGCTCGTGCTAGGCGCCACCGCGTCGCTGGCGTGGTTGCGCTTCGGCCGTATGGGGCGGGGTCTCATCGAGGCCCTTACCGTGACGCCGATCGCGCTGCCCGGCCTTTTCGTCGGCGTCTCACTCCTCGTCCTCTTCGCCCAAGCTGGCGTGCAGCTGTCGACCGTCACCATCGTCATTTCGCACGTGGTCGTTGCCATTCCCATCATGATCGTTGCAATGAGGGCCCGCCTGACACTATTCGACCTGTCACTCGAGGAGGCGGCACGAGACCTCGGCGCCGGCCAGAGAAAAACCTTCGCGCGCGTTACGCTGCCGCTGATCGCACCGACGCTGATCTCGTCCTCCATCCTCGCCTTCGCCGTCTCCTTCGACGAGTTCGTCGTCACCTCCTTCGTGGCGGGCACCGAGACGACGCTGCCGATGTACATCTGGTCGATGATGCGGCGCACTGTGACGCCGTTGATCAACGCCATCTCGACGCTGGCGCTCGCTTTCTCCGCTGCCATTCTGATCGGCGCCTGGGTGATCGGTAGATTGCGCCGCAATTCGTCCATCGCCAGCCGCGAAGCGCCCTGAGGAGCCCAGCATGACCCCTCCCCGACCCATCATTGAAATTCGCGCCGGCAAGAAGGTTTTTGGCAGCTTCACGGCGCTGTCCGAGATCAACCTCGCGATCGAGGAGGGCGAGATCCTGACCCTGCTCGGACCGAGCGGCTGTGGCAAGACCACGCTCATGCGTCTGATCGCAGGCTTCGACACGCTGACGCAGGGCTCGATGCGCATCGGCGGCGTCGATGTCGCCGGCGTGCCACCCGAACGTCGGCCGGTCAACATGGTGTTCCAGCGATACGCTCTCTTCCCGCATCTGGACGTCTTTGAAAACGTGGCCTTCGGCCTGAAAGTCAAAGGCTTGCCTAAGGACGAGATCAAGGAGCGGGTTCAGCGTATGCTCCACATCGTCCAGCTCGACAGCTTCGCCAACCGCTATATCGACCAGATCAGCGGCGGTCAGAGCCAACGCGTGGCGTTGGCCCGGGCACTGGTGAACGGGCCGAAGGTCCTGCTGCTCGATGAGCCGCTCGCCGCCCTCGACCTCAAGATCCGGCAGCATATGCTGGCCGAAATGAAGCGCATTCACGCCGAGTCCGGCACCACCTTTGTCTATGTCACGCACGATCAAGATGAAGCCATGATCCTGTCCGATCGCGTCGCGCTGATGGAGAAGGGACGGATCGTCCAGCTCGATCGCCCCGAGGACATGTATGCCAGGCCGAAGTCGCTGTTCGCGGCGAAATTCCTCGGCGAGACCAACCTCTTCGAGGCCAGGGTAACCCACGTCAACGGCGTCGGTACGACGGCGGTGACGCCATCGGGCATCCGCTTCCTGGCAAGCGACGCGAACGCATCTCAGGATGACAGCGTAACGATCTCAATCCGCCCGGAATCACTGAGCTTCCAGTCCGGTGATGCGGCTCCGCAGTCTGTCGAGGGCACGGTCGAAGACATCGTCTTCATCGGCAGCCGTTCGTTCTACACCGTCCGACTTGACGATCAATCCAGCGTCCGGATCCAGGTTCAGCGCAACGCCCGAAACGTCCCGCCCGCCTTGCACGCCCGCACCAAGGTCTTCTGGGACGCCGCCAACGTTGTGATGCTGCCGCGCCCTTGAACCCGTTCAAGCCTGCCGACCGCGGGCGGCACCGTCCTCGCAATGTGACGCACATCTCGCGTCATCAGACGACGGCAATCTCGGCCATGCGAAATTGTGAAAACGCGGGCCACGCGGGACACTTCAAAGGCGAAGAAACATCAACAGGGGAACTGAGATGAGACGAATTTGGTCGACGGACGAAATCATGCAGATGGCGATGGGGCGCCGCACTTTCCTGCGCGGCGCCGGTGCCGTGGCAGGCGCTGTGGCGCTCGGCCCGTTCATCCCTCACTTGGCGCACGCCGCCAGTGGCGACTTGCAGATCATGGCCTGGGAAGGCTGGGAACTGACCGAGGAACTGGCCGACTGGCGCGCCAAGAACGGCATCAATGTCGAAGTGAGCGCGATGGGCAATCAGGACGACGTGACCACGAAATTCAGCGTGCCGAACCCGCCGCCTTTCGATGCCGCGGAATACAACCAAGGTTATGCAGACCTCTATATCGACGTGCTCAAGATCGCCAACCCGCTCGATAAGGCCAAGCTGCCCAACTACAACAAGGACAACCTCTTCGACGTCTTCTACGACAAGCCGACCTGGTATCGGAATGGTCAGCTTTACGGCGTGCCCTATGCCTGGGGACTCAACGCGCTCGTCTACAATCCGGCGCTGATGGAGAAGCCAACTTCCTATGAGGACCTGCTCAAGCCCGAGATGAAAGGCAAGATCGCCTTCGTCGACGACACGCTCGCCACTTGGCCGATCGCAGCTCGCATGGCCGGCCTCGGGGACAAGTTCCCGAATGTTTCGCGCGACGAGATGAAGGCGATCTTCGACAATCTTACGAAGTACCGCGACCAGTCGCGCATTATCAGCCTGACCTATGGCGACCTCGTCTCGCTGTTCGTTTCGGGCGAGGTGGCCGCGCTCTTCTGCGGCTGGACGGGCATTCCGGTGGAGACCGCCAAGCAAGGCGTAAAGACCGAATACACGATACCGAAGGAGGGCGCTGGCACATGGTGCGACGCGTGGTTCATGCCGCCTTCGGTCGACAACGAGGATGCCGCCTATGCCTTCTTCGACATGGCGATCTCGCCGGAAGTTCAGGCGAAAGTCACAACGCGCAACGCCGCGGGCGTTGTGTCGCCGAAAGCGCTCGATCTGCTGCCGCCGGAGACGAGAGCGCTGTTCGACTATTCCGACGTCGAGGGTATCTTCAAGTCGTCGCCGCTGCTCGGCATTCCGCCGCTCGAATCGTCCGAGTTCGCGACCTATGCCGACTGGGTGGCGGCATGGAACGAATTCAAGGCCGCCGCGTGACCGGTACCTCCCAGGGCTGATGCCCGCTCAGAGAGGCGGCCCCACCGACTGCGGCCGCCTCTCTGCTTGCGTGACGGATGGACAGATGCCTGACTATGTCGTGATTGGCGGTGGCTCGGCCGGATGCGTTGTCGCCTCACGTCTCTCCGAAGACCCCAGGACGTCGGTGCTGCTTCTCGAGGAGGGTCCGGAAGACCGGAACATCGCGATCCACCTGCCGGCGATGGTCTACAAGACCGCGACAGGCAACCTGCTCCAGCGCTTCGCGCAGGAACCGACGGCCGGGAACCCCAAGGCCTCGACGCCGACGATGGTCCAGGCGCGCGTGCTGGGCGGCGGCTCCTCCGTCAATGCCATGCTGTATGTACGCGGCATCCCGTCCGACTATGACAGCTGGGCAGCCGACGGTGCCGAAGGATGGTCCTATGTGGATGTTCTGCCGTTTTTCACAAAGGCCGAGGACAACGACACGCTGGCGGGCCCTGCACATGCGCGAGGCGGCCCGCTGCACGTATCCAGTCCCGAGCACGTCAGCCCGCTGACCAAGATATGGCTGCAGGCCTGCCAGCAGGCGGGCATTCCCTATGTTGCCGACTTCAACGGCGGCGAGCAGGCCGGCTCAGGTCTCTATCAACTCACGCTGCGCAACGGCCGCCGAGCCAGTGCGGCCGTGTGCTATCTGAAGCCGGCGCGCAAGCGATCCAATCTTTCGGTGCAGACCGGCAGCCGGGTTCTTCGCATCCTCTTCGAGGGCAAGCGGTCGATCGGCGTCGAATATGTGCGCGGCGGCGTCCGCACCGTGGCGACGGCCGAACGCGAGGTGATCCTGTCGGCCGGAGCAATCAACTCGCCACGGCTGCTGCTTTTGTCCGGAATCGGTCCCGGCGCGCATCTGAACGAACTCGGCATCCCGGTGGTCCATGATTTGCCCGGCGTCGGCCGCGGTCTCCAGGACCACATGGATGTCTACCTGATCTATGAGCTGAATGGTCCTCATGGTTACGACAAGTACAAGAAGCTGCCCTGGAAGGCTTGGGCGGGACTGCAACATGTGCTCTTTCGCAATGGTCCGGCCTGCTCCAACATCATCGAGGGCGGCGCCTTCTGGTGGGCCAATCGCGAAGATCCGCACCCCGACATCCAGTTCGCCTTCTTAGCCGGTTCCGGCATAGAGGACGGCGTTGCGCCAGTCGAAAGCGGCTATGGCTGCACGCTCAATGCCTGCCATATCCGGCCACGTTCCCGCGGTTTCCTCGAGTTGCGTTCGCCCAACCCGGCTGACGCGCCGCGAATTGTCCCGAACTATCTATCGGACCCGTACGATCTGGACACCATGGCCAAGGGCGTGCGCCTCGGCCGGGAAATCATGGGCCAGCCGCTGCTCAAGCCTTTGATCAAGCGGGAGCAGCATCCTCACCGTCCCATGCACACGTTGGAGGACTACCGCCAGTATGTGAGGGAAATGGCTCAGGGCGCGCTTCATCCTACGGGCACTTGCCGGATCGGCAAGGACGTCCTGGCGGTCGTCGACAGCCAGCTGCGCGTCCACGGCATCGCGGGGCTGCGGGTCGCCGACGCCTCGATCATGCCCACGGTGCCCTCCGGGAATACCAATGCGCCGGCCGTCATGATCGGCGAGCGCGCGGCGGATTTCATCTGCCGTAGCCGCAACGATCTCTGAGGATTCGAAAGTCGTGCGGCCGCGTGCTCGCGGCGCAGACTGTCTTAGACTAACGCGAGTTGAACCATTCCACCGTGTACGGCACGAGGAAGGTGGCCGCCGTCGGGAGATGTTCCGGCATTCCAATCATAGTGGGACGATTTCCATCAGATCCTCGATGCCCTCGTGGCGATCGCGAAGGGCTTGGCCGGAAGCGGGCTGCGGCGTGACGATAGCTCTCTTCTTGCCGATCACGACACGCAGCCCGTGACATGGCTGACGCGGGGCGGATATATGTCCTCCAACGCCCGGCGACGCAGCTATTGCCCATGATGCAATGGCGGGCGAAGGGCGAGAGAGACGTTGAGCTTGACTGTCAGGCAACGATCTCGATCAGGATGCCTTCGGGCGTGTTGACCAGTGCCTCGTAGTATCCGTCGCCAGTCATACGTGGCGCCGACACGAGCAGTCCGGCAAGCTCGAAGCGTCGTGCCGTCGTATCGACCGCTTCCTTGCCTCTGACCGACAGCGCGATATGCGCCCAGCCGACAGTCTCGCGGCCCGCGGGCGTCTCGACCCATGGCCCCTGCATCAGTTCGAGTTGCAGGCCGCTTTCTCGAAGCGTGACGAAGCGGGAGACGAAGCCGATCCGGTTTCGGCTTTCATAACGGTCGCCGATCTCCGCATCGAAAAACGCGCTCCAGAACGCCGCGGCCTGCTCGACATCCTTCGTCCAGAGTGCGAGGTGCGCAAGCCTCATGGGTACTCCTCCAGCCTGGCGCGTCTACGGGCCAATACCGAGCCGGAGGCCCCGCCCCGTCCCGCCTGGACCGGCGCGGAGGTGCCGCGGCTGACGCGTGTTACTCGGTCGGCGCGCCGGCGACGATGATATTCAAACCGGCTGCGCGCAGTTTCGAAGCGAACGGAACCGGCGCATCCCGTTCCAGGATCACGTGGTCGATGTCTGTCACCGCTCCGATGGTGAAAGGCGCGGTCGTCTCCGCCTTTGCGCTGGTGAGCATCAGCGCCTTGCTGGTACTCGCCTCCAAAAGCGCGATCTTGAAGTCCACGTCGGGCATGCTGAAGCCGGCCAGCCCGGCTGCACTCGACATCGCGCAGGCGCCCAGGAAACAAAGGTCGATGCGGAAACGGCGCATTTCCTGGATCGACCGCGCATCGACACATCCGCCCACCTGTGTGTTGACCGATCCGCCGATGACAAACAGCGATATGTCGGTGCGGTTCGCGAGCGCGGCGGCAATCATAATCGAATTTGTGATCACGATCAGCTGGCGGTCTGTCGGCAAAACCCCGGCAAGTTGAAGGTTGGTGCTGCCAGTGTCGAGGAACACGCTTTGCCCCTTGCCGATCAGATCGACCGCGGCTCGTGCGAGTGCCCGCTTACGCGGAATATCCTCGACAGCTCGGCTCTCCATCGGCGTGGAAGCAGGGGAAAGCGGAAGCGCGCCTCCATAGACCCGCTTGCAGATACCGTCCTGGGCCAGGGCGCGAAGGTCTCGGCGGATGGCATCCTCGGAAACGTCGAATTCACCGGCGAGCTCATTTGCCACGACGGACTCGCCGCGCAAGAGCCGGTCGGCGATTGTGCGGCGCCGCCCGAGCGGCAACAAAGATGAATCGTGCATGATCGTGCATAAGCACGAAATTCAAGACGTGTCTAGTCGAAGCAGCTGCTGGCCCATCACGCTGCGGCTTTGATGAAATCGGCGGCCCGTTCCCCGATCATGATACAGACCGCATTGGGATTCCCCGAGATTAATGTGGGCATAATTGAGGCGTCGGCAATGCGAAGCCGATCCACGCCACGTACGCGGAGTCGAGGATCGACCACCGCACCCTCGTCATGGCCCATACGGCACGTTCCAGCAGGGTGGAGCGCGGCATGCGCCGTCTGCAGGCAGAACTGCCTGATCTGGTCGCGCGATTTCATGGCTGCCAACGGCACATGCCTCGCTGAGACATACCGCGTCATTGCCGGTTTTTCCATGATGTCGAGGGCGGCCATCGTCCCGTCGGTGACCGCCTCGAGATCGGCGTGATCGGAGAAATACCGTGGTGCGACACGCGGATTGTCGGCTGGGTTTGCGCTGACGAGCGTAACCTCGCCGCGCGAGCGGGGTCGTATCTGCCCAAGATTGACGGTGCAGCCGTTGCCACCCGGAACGGCCTCAACTCCTTCCTCGATACCCGCACCCACGACCATGAAGAACTGCACATCAGGAAGGGCTTCGTCCTTATTGCCCCACCAGAAGGCTCCGCCTTCGATGAGGTTGGAGGAAGCAGGACCGCCTCCGAACAGCAGGTAGTTCAAGCCGGCGGCCGCCTTCCAATGCAGTTTCTTGTACTTGTCGTAGCTATGCGGCCCATTGAGCTGATAGATCAGGGATATCTCAATATGGTCCTGTAGGTCTTGGCCGACACCCGGCAGGTCGGCTATCACATTAACGCCGTGCCCGGCGAGCGCGTCGGCCGGGCCTATGCCTGACAGCATCAGCAACTTCGGCGTTGCGATGGCGCCGGCCGAGACGATCACCTCACGCTCGGCACGCACAACGAACCTGCGGCCCAGCGAAAGGTATTCGACCCCGACAGCCCGCCCCTTTTCGATGAGGATCCTGGTTACCGTGGCTCCTGTCCGGACGTCCAGGTTCGGGCGCTTGCGCGCCGGCTTGATGAACGCAGTTGCCGCGCTGCTGCGGCGTCCGCTCTTGGAAGTTATTTGATAAAGACCGCACCCAGCCTGACTGCCCGAATTGAAATCCGGATTGTAAGGCAGCCCGGCCTGCTGGCATGCTTGAAGCCATGCCCGGGTCAGCGGGTGGATATAGTCGATATCGGAAACGCCCAGGGGACCGCCAAACCCATGCACCTCGTTGCAAAACCGGTTGTTGTCCTCTGAGCGGAGAAAGTAGGGCAGCACGTCGTTGTAACCCCAGCCGTTCGCCCCCAGGGTTTCCCACTTGGCGTAGTCTCCGGGATTGCCGCGAATGTAGATCATCGCGTTGACTGAACTGCCGCCGCCGAGCACGCGGGCCTGCACCATCGTTGGCTTGCCCGTACGCGCCTGAGCGGCGGTCGGCTCCCATTCGAGGCGTTTCAACAACGGGCCCTGCGCGGTCTTGTAGTAGGCCCCGGGGATATGGATATAGGGGTTCAGGTCACGCGGTCCTTCCTCCAGCATCAGCACCGAGCGATCGGCCTCCTCGGATAAACGTGCGGCGACAACGCAACCTGTCGTGCCGCCACCAACAACGACGTAATCGCATTTGACAACGATGGGATCCGTCCGAGGAAATATGCCAAAGATCGCTGATCCGTGTCGTGACATCAGATCGTACTTTCTTTTATCGCGACGCCCGCTCTGATCGCCAAAGCTGCGATCGTCAGCGACGGATTGACCGCGGCCGACGTCGGGAGCACCGAAGCATCCGTGATGTAGAGATTTGGGATCTCGTGCGAGCGGCAATCGGGCGATACGACAGAGCTTGCGGGATCGTTGCCAAGCCGCGCCGTGCCGCATTGATGCGAGGTTGTTTTGCGACCGAACGTTCGGGTAAGCACGATCGGGAAGCCGGCCCTTCTCATCACAGTGCGCGTCCTGCGGATAAGGGTCTCGTGGGCATCCATGTTGCTGCGCACCCAGTGCATCACAATGCGGCCATCCCGAATCGTGACGCGGCTCTCGGGATTGGGCAGGTCTTCGCTAGTAAGAAACCAGCCGTAGCAATTCCGGGCGATCAGATGCGTCAACCAGCGCGGCAACAATGGCGTGTTCGCCTTCAGGATGTTTCCCGTAATGTGGCCAAGGAGTTGTACATTACCGAGAGGGAACCCCGTTTCTGGATCCCGGTTGTAGAAATCGTTGAAGGCGATCGTTTTCTGATAGACCGATGCATTCGGGGAAAATGGATCGATCGCCAACATGGCGGTCGTGTTGTGGTTCATGAAGTTGCGGCCGACCTGATCGGACCCGTTGGCGAGACCTCGCGGATGTGTGTCGCTTGAAGAGCGTAGCAGCAGCGCTGCTGTCTGCACCGCTCCCGCCGCCACCGCGATGATGTCAGCCTCTATCCGCTGCTCTATCCCATCTTTCACGAAGATTGCGGCCGTTACACGCTGCCGGGACGCGTCGGTTTCAAGCCGTATGACGTTTGCACCAGTCAGGAGGGTGACGTTGGGGTACTTCAGAGCTTCTGTCAGCGGCCCGACCTCCGCGTCGATCTTGCCCTGTCCAGTGTTTGGAAATGCGTCCCATCCTGTTCGGGCGGCGCGCAACCATTCATCGATATCGACCGCGAGTGGCAGGCTGGATGGATGGAGGCCGACACGACGCAGCCGTTCGCGCACCTTCACAATGGAAGGCTCGTCGGGCACTGCGGGAAAAGCATAGGGGTTGGCGTGAGGTGGCTCGGTCGGGTCTTGCGATACGTCGCCGCGGACCTTGAAAACCCTTTCGGCTCGCTCATACCAGGGTTCTAAGTCCTCATAGGAAATGGGCCAACCGGGCGACATGCCGCCCATGTGTTGTCGAGGCGCGAAGTCCTCCCGACGATATCGGTACATGACCGCGCCGAAGAACTTCGAGTTACCGCCGACGTGGTAGTAGTTGCCCGGGAGGAATGACTCACCGTCAGTACCCAGCCACTCCTCTGTCGAGCGATAAAAACCCTTCTCGAAGATCGCCGTGTCGTCTCGCGCCTCCGGGGAGTCCCTCAGGTGCTCGCCGCGTTCCAGTATGACGATGCGTCGCCCGCTGTCCGCAAGACTGTAGGCGAGCGAAGCGCCGCCTATTCCGGATCCGATGATGGCAATGTCTGCCGTTTTATCCATCTCGAAGCTTTCGTTGACGATGCGGTATCCTTCCGCGCGTTCCGTTGGACGTTGCTGGTCATCAGAACGGCTCGGCTGCCGACGCGTAGGCAACATTCCGTCCACCGTAGCGGCGGACGCGAATGTTGGACTGCTCAGCGTGACCGGCGAAACCCTCCATGATGGAGAGTCGCGAGGCGTACTGGCCGATCAAGGCAGAGGCCTCGTCCGTTTCGATGCGCTGGTAGGTGCACGTCTTCAGAAACTTCCCGACCCAGAGTCCCCCGGTGTAGCGGGCCGCCCCTCCGGTCGGCAGGGTATGATTTGTCCCAATCACCTTGTCGCCGAACGAGACGTTGGTGCGGGCTCCCAGAAAGAGGGCTCCGTAGTTTTTCATATTCTGTAGAAAGTGGTCCGGATCACGCGTCATCACCTGCACGTGTTCGGACGCGATGCGATCGGCCTCCGCCACCATCTCCTCGGGCGTTTCGCACAGGATGATCTCACCGAAATCCAGCCAGGCCTTGGCCGCGATGGGAGCCGTCGGCAGCATCGACAGCAGCCGCTCTATCTCGGCAAGCGTATTCCTGGCGAGCTTTTCGGAGTTGGTGATCAACACAGCCGGCGAGTTCACTCCATGCTCGGCCTGGCCAAGCAGGTCGGTTGCCACGAGCTCGCCATCGACGCTGTCGTCCGCGATGATCAGCGTCTCCGTCGGTCCGGCGAAAAGGTCGATGCCCACCTTGCCGAACAGCAGCCTTTTGGCCTCGGCGACGTAGGCGTTGCCCGGCCCGGCCAGCATGTCGACGGGAGCGATGGTCTCGGTTCCGTAAGCCATTGCGGCGATGGCTTGCACACCGCCGAGGCAATAGATCTCGTCGGCGCCGGCCAATGCCTGCGCTGCGACGATCTTCTCGGCGATCCTGCCTTGGAAGGGCGGCGCGCAGGTGATGACGCGCTCGCATCCCGCCACCCGGGCCGTGAGCACCGTCATGTGTGCCGAGGCGAGCAGCGGATACTTGCCACCGGGGACGTAGCAGCCAACGTTCTGGATCGACACGTTCCTGTGGCCGAGAATGACGCCTGGAAGCGTTTCGATCTCCAGGTCGAGAAGGGTCGCTCTCTGGGCTTCCGCGAATTTGCGGATCTGGTCCTGCGCGAAATCGAGATCCTCGCGCTCCCGGTGCGTGAGAGTGTCGACGCAGTGATCGATCTCGGCCTTCGTCAGCCTGTAGCTGTCGCGGTCAAATTTGTCGAAGCGGTTGGAGAGTTCCCGGACCGCGCGGTCGCCGCCTTTCTCCACCTTGGCCAGCAGCGCCTGGACTGTCGCCGTGACCCCCGTCTGCCCGCTTTCCGCGAAGCCCCCGCCTGCCGATTTGATAGTCCGTATCATGAATAAAACTCTCGTTCGCGAACGCTGAACGCGCCGCCTGCAAATGCTGGGACAAGCGACGGGGAGCGCGTTGTCCACGCTCCGACGTCAGGTTCTGTCAGAGGTGCTGTTCGAGAACCCGCATCTCGGCGTAAGCTGCCTGCTCCTTCTCGTAGTAGGCAGGGGATGGGAAGTCCCACCAGCCTGTCGCGAACGGGCCCGCAGCGTCGCGCGAGACGATGACTTCGACCAAGGCCGGACCGCCACATTCGAGCGCTGCCTTGAGGCTCTTTTCAAGGTCTTCGTCCTTCTCGACCTTCCAAGCCTCGATACCGAAAGCCCGGGCGGAGGCAGCGATATCGGCGGAATAGGGCGCGCCGTTGCCGGCGTGATGATTGAATTCCGACGCGATATGACGGCCTAGGAATTTGCGCTGACCGCCCCGGATCGACATGTAGCCGGAGTTGTTCAACACCAGGAACACGACGTTGATGCCGTTCATCGCAGCCGTTCCCATTTCCGGAAGCGACATCATGAAGTCGCCGTCGCCGACGATCGCAACCACTTGCCGGTCGGGACAAGCGAGCTTCGCGCCAAGCGCGGCGGGCACGGCCCATCCCATCGGCGAGTAGGAGCCCGAGGTCAGATGCGTGCGCGGCTCGTAGACCGGGAAGCTCTGCTTCACCGCGCCCTGGGTATTGCCGGAGCCCACCACGACGATGCCGTTGCGGTCCAGCACCTTGCGCAGTGCCACCAGCGGACGCTGGGAGGTGAACGGCGCTTCGCGGCTGTTCTCGCGCGGCGACACCTGCGCCACCCAATCCGCTTTGGCCTTCCTCACGTCGGCGAGGAATCCTTCCCGCTTGGCAATCCCCTTCCTGGAGTCGGCATCGGAGATCAGCGCCAGGATAGCCTCGAGCGCAGCCTTGGCATCGGAGACGATGCCCACCTCGGTCGGGTAGGTCTTGCCGATCTCGCGCGGGTCCAGGTCGATATGGATCAGCTTGCCGGGCGGAATGGAGAAAGAGACGCCCTTGGCGTAGGACGACGCCGACCAGTCGGTAAAGCGGCAACCGACGGAGACCACAACATCGGCGGAAGCGGTGATCCTGTTTCCGCAGGTGGTGCCGGTTTGCCCGACGGCACCGATGAACAATTCATGATCTTCGTAAATCGCACCCTTGCCGTTCCACGTGATGGACACAGCCGCGCCGAGCTTCTCGGCCAGGCGGGTCAGCTCGGCAGAAGCATTCGCCGTGATTGCGCCGCCCCCGGCCACGATCACCGGACGTTCGGCGGATAGCAGAAGCGTTACCGCCGCCTCGATCGCACGCGGATCCGGATAGGCGACGCCGATCGGCAGGCGCTTGTCCAGCGGATGGATCGTCACCTCATCGGCCTCGACCTGCACATTCATCGGCACCTCCACATGGACGGGGCCCGGACGGCCTGTCAGCATTTCGCTGAAGGCGCGGTGCATGATGGATGGCAGCACCTTGACCGAATTGGCCTGCCAGGCGCGCTTGGTGACCTGTTCGGTGATGCGCGGAAAGGCGTTGTCCTGCTGACGCTCGATCTCCTGCATCGTGCCGTGGCCGTGCATGTAGGTCTGAGGCGAGCCCGAAACATAAAACAGCGACGTCGAGTCGGTATAGGCGGTTGCCAATCCGATGATCGTGTTCGTGGCGCCCGGTCCGACCGAGGTAGAACAGGCCATCGGCTTGCCGCTCGCCCGGTAGTAGCCGTCGGCCATGTGCACCGCGCTCTGCTCGTGCATTACCTGAATGAAGGGAAGTTCAGAACCTTCTTCGAGAAAAGCGTCGAACAAGGACCAAATGCCGTGGCCTGGGACACCGGCTACATATTCGACGCCATATTCCTTCAGCGCTCTTGCAACGACCTGTCCGCCGGTTAGCTTCATGAGTTCGGCCCTCTTATCTGCCTTGCTTCCGAAACGAGGCGCTCTCTCTCCTCGTCGATGCCCTATTAAGCAAACGCTCCCGCGACACGGGCAAGTTCGCAGGAGAGGTTTATTCGACGCAGGGTGACGCGCTCAGCGAGAAGTATTGCACCGATTTTGCAGCTGTCGCTGGCCTAAGCGCCATGCGGAGGTGGATCTCACCTGGAGACCGGCACAGAGGCGATCGGGGTCGGGACGGCAATGCAGCGCACATTGGCGCAAGTCTCACTGCGGGTTGCGTCAAAATTCGAAGAGGCGCGCACTTCCGCATCCGACCCCAATATGTCTCTCTGATGTTTCTCAATCAGTGCCGTTGACGGGCGAGAACGATGCGCAATCAAACAAGGGATCTGACTTTCGCGGACGGATTCATTTCCGCACAGTTGGTCGAAAATGTCTCCGACCGTGAGATCGAAGATGCAGTCGTGGTGAATATCAGCCCGTCGCCGATGATCACCGGTGACGAACACCCTGCCATCGTCCCCGCATGGAAATCGACCTGGCTGAAGGGCGGTCGCATCAAGTCGGCCGAGCGCATCGCGGTGATCAAGGTGGTCAACCCGACGAACCTTGGCGGATGCATGTTCCGCGGCTGGGACTGGCTGGGGAACCGGATCAAAAGCTTTCCACGCGACACGCCGCTCTTTATCTCGGCACAAGACACAATAGGGACGGTGTGGACGGACCCTTACGTCTTCACCAACGAGCGCCGCAGCGATGAGGCGCCGCAAGAATTCACCTTGAAACTGAACCTTTGGTGGGCGCCCGGAGACACCGATTGCTTCATCCATCACAAGCATCCGTTCTTGGAAACCCATGCGCAGATCCACGGATGCGGAAGGATGCAGAAATTCCGACAGAATGACGCGGCGACGATTTACGAGGATGTGGTCATGCCGATCGGATATTCGCATGACCCTTTCTGCCGCGTGACTGGTCGCAACGAATGGACCTACCCATGGCATCGCTACTACGCGGACACCGACTCAGTCTGGCTGGCAGTCGAACTGCATCCGTAGCGCATCAACCCTGACACGGCGCGTTCACTACATCTGGATCATGTCAGATCCGTCACCCAGATACTGGAGCGCCTCGCGCGGAATAATCGGATCATTGCGATCCATGACGGTGAGTTCGGCAAGGTGCTCGCGCTTGATGAGACCCGGACCACGGTAGTGTAGCGCGACCTTGGTCGAATACGGGGCACGGAACACATTGGCAGCGATGCCGCTCGTGATCCCGAACATGAACCGCTTCGTATTGCGCTTGACCTGCGCGTACACGCCAAACGTCAGTTCGTTGGACTGGATGCCTTCGAAGTCGGCTGTGAACAGGCGATCCGATACGGGGAAACAAAATCCATAGTACTTGAAGATGTACTCTGTCTTGTCAGGCTTATCCAGGCTTGGAAATCTCTCCACGTAATAGTGCTGTAGAAATTCCTTATTTCTGTATATGCAGAAGGCCGAACGTAGAATGAACCCTCTATAGATGGAGGAGTATTGATACCTGTCGTAGACGCCAACGATCTCGTTATCCTGCGTCTCGTTCTCGACGATGATGTTCGATACAAAGCGCGAGAATTCGGGCAGCCGTCGCGCTGTTGCCATCGCATGAAAGAAGTTTCCGTCAACAAGGTTCCGAAATTCATCCGGATCTGAAAACAGGATCGGGACGCTCAGGCCGAAATAGTTAGCAATGATTCGCAGATTGGATGCGGACGGAACGTGCGTTCCCGAGAGGTACTTGTTGAACTGCTGCCTGTTAACGTTGATTTTCCGGCACACGGCAGCGACCGAACCATGGCGGTCGCAAAGAGTACGGAGATTGGCCGCCAAGGCAGCCGGATCTTCCCCGATCGAACCCATTCTCCGACTCCCCACCCATTTGATGCGATCAGACGCTATCACTACGCCACGTTGAGAAGGACATCAACCCGATGCGAAGTTGTCGGATTGGCCTTCCGTTCGCATAATTGACCGAAGCAGATGAGAGGGATGCCCTGTGTCAGCGGATGCAATGACAGGCTGGTCGGTCATGGGGACGGGGACGATCGCAACTGAACATATGGTCAATGCAATCCGCGCGATCGGACACCATCCGCTGTGGGTCGTGAGTAGAAGGAAGCGCGACGCGGCGGACTTCGCTGAGGACCTCGAGATCCCCAAGTGCTCCACGGACCTTGCGCGTGTGTTGCGCGATCCCGCAGTCGGGTTTTCGTATGTAAGCGCCCGGTTAGCGCGCAGACCACACTATATCTCCGCCGCCGCGGGGGCGGGCAAACATGTGCTTTGCGACGGCCCAATCGCCCCTACCAGCAAGGCCGCGGCGGCCATGGTGAACGCCTGCCGCAACGCCGGTGTTCTTCTCGCCGTGAACCAGCCTTTCCGCGCCTCCGGCGTTCACCAGACGATGAGGCGGCTTATCGCGGACGGCGAAGTTGGTCAGGTCCTATCAGTCCTCGTCGTCCGCGGCGGACCCCATGGTCTTGGATTTCGGAGAAGCGAGCCACCAGATGAGTCTGACAAGATCTTTTTGGGAGCGTCGGTGGACGACATCGACTTGGCTCGATTCCTGACAAATGCTGAGCCGGTCGAGGTCAATGCGGTGTCTTCGCCTCCGGGGGACTTGCCTAATCTGCTGGCCTACACGGTCCGGCTCGACAATGGAGGGATCTTGCAAGTTCACGAGAGCTTCCGGACGGCCGATCTGGAAAGCACGGTGTTGGTTGCTGGAGACCGTGGCGCGCTGCTGGCCAACGGGACTTTGAACGCGCGCTCCAGCGGAACGTTGGTTCGCAGGCATGCCGGCCGGAACGAGTTGGTTCCCTTGCGCGAGCGGGACCCCTACGCGTTTACGGCAGCCGATTTTGTGAGCTCGCGGGCGCAGGGCTCCTCCTGGCTCGCGCGAGGCGAAGACAGCGTGATGGCGCTCACGGTAGCCGAGGCTTTGCTACTCTCATCTCGCAAACGCCGGACGGTGGCGATCACGGGTGAGAGCGCTCGGTAGCTCGTTGCGGGGTTGCCTCCTCGCGGGCCCCTTTTTCGTCGGAAATCGGCGCGAGGTGGCCCGGTAAGTCCGGAATTGTTCGGACCTCAAACGCAGGATGGACGGAGGAAAGACTATGCGACAGCGGAATCAGATCATCTTCCATTCGCTTGCCGCGAAACATGGAACCCTGGCGCTGGATCTCGATATTACACGAAAGCTCGGCTTCGACGGGCTGGAGGGATCGGGAGCTAAGATCCGGCAATTCCTGGATGCCGGATTCTCTGAAGCCGAATTGCGTACCGCGATCGGCGACACCTTTATTCCCGGCATCGGTTTCCTTCTCGATGTCGAGCGTCACGGTGATGACCGGCGAGCGTTGCTGAAGGACGCCAGCGATCTGATTGAGTTGGCCACAGCCGCAGGTGCAAAGGGGCTCGAAGCAATCACAGGGCCAATTAGCCTGGCAGCTTACGCCAACGCGGCTGCCGTGCCGGATCTCTATAGAGGCGTCATTGGCCTTCCGCTCCAGGAACAGATCCACATCACGGCTGCCGGTTTGGCGTCAGTTGCAGACATTGCCGCCGAACGCGGGTTGCTGATCTATTATGAAGCTCTGTCCTGGACGCCGCTCAACACGCTCGACAAACAACTCCGAACGCTGGAGCGCGCAGGGCGGTCGAACATCAAACTCGTCATCGATTTCTGGCACTGCTACACCGCTGGTGAAACTCCGGAGAGTATCGCGCGGTTGGACAAGGACCTCATATATGGCGTTCACATCTGCGACTCGCTGCCGTTCGATGGCGGCATACCTGATGAAGGCGTTCTACGTGATGTGCCGACCGGAAAGGGCGTCTTGGACCTCAAGGAGTGGGTCGACGCGGTAAAGGCGACGGGCTTCCAGGGGTGGTGGAGTTGCGAGTTGTTTTGTCGCCGCCAGCACCAGGAAAACAGCTATGAGATCGCGGCCGGATTGAAGACCCTGATGGAAGACCTCATCGGCGTTTGAAAGCGGCGCCGGTGGCTGCCCGCCCACACCCCGAGTTCGCCGCCACGGGCGTCGTGCGCCTCAATATCCTAGTGGCCACAGCGATAAGGAGGAAAGCGACGCACACCAGCCCAAAGCTTGCGGCGAGCGATGAGGCCTGTGCGATGAAGCCGAGCAAGGCAGGACCGAGCAGCAGACCAGCATAGCCCATGGTGGTGACGATCGACATTGCTTGACCTGCCGCCGCACCACCAGCCCTGCCTGCGGCGGCGAAAACCGCGGGGACAATGTTGGCCACGCCAAAGCCGGATGCTGCCAGTGCACAGAATACGATTACGAGATTGGAGGCCACGATAAAGACGAGGACGGAGACGGCGCAAACCATGGTTGAGACCAGCAACAGCGTTGTCGGCCCGGTCTTCGACGTCATCCAATCGCCAGTCAGCCGGCCGATCGCCATCGTCGTCGCAAAGATGGCAAAGCCATAGGCACCGGTGCTTTCGGCGGCGCCAAAAATCGTCACAATGTAGACTGCGCTCCAGTCCATCATGCCGCCTTCAGCCAGAAGAGCGAGGAATGCGATCACGCCAAGCAGGAACAAATGAGGTCGCAGAGCTGGGTCGAGCGAGCCGCGCCTTGCCCCAACGCTTTTGACGCGCTGATCGGCACTCACTCCACTCCTCGAACCACTCAGAGCAACTGCTGCGAGGCAGGCGACGCTCAGGCCCGCCGCGCTCATGCAAACGGTCAGAGCGCCGCCATTGGCAAGGATTTGACCCACAAGGAAGGCGCCGGTCAAATTGCCTAGGCTGAACGCGCCGTGAAGCGACGACATTATATGTCTATTGACGCGGTTTTCGAGCACCGAGGCGTCGGTGTTCATCGATACGTCGAGAGTGCCGAAGCCGGCGCCGGCCACGAAGACGGCAGCGGCCAGCAACGGAACGCTCGCCACGTGCGGCACAACCACGAGGGCCACTGCGAAGACCAGCGCCCCGCAAATACTGATGGTGCTGCACTCAAAACGCCTCGTCAGATGTCCGACATTGACCATCAGCAGGATAGCGCCCAACGCGAAGCAGAGCAGCACGAGACCGAGTAGCCCCTTATCCAGATTGTTCTTAGCTGCGAGCACCGGAAGAGACGCGGCCCACGCGCCGATGCCAACGCCCCCGCTGAGAAAGAACAGACTGCATGCCAGACGGGCTGGCATCGGGAAATGAATCATCAGGAGTTTCTCGCTGGCCATGGGTCGCTCGGATCTGGAGGATCGAACCAACTTCCCGGCGGTGCCTGAAGCATGAACCCGAGCTCGACCATTGTTCCATTGCGCATCGTGCCGATTATCGACGCAGAATGACGCACCTAGCCCACATTTGATCAATATTGCCTCTTGTTAATTCACGATTTTGTTGCGCTTCTCGCCTGCTTGTGCACGAAGTGTGGCATCAAAATCGTTTTCAGGCCTGGGCCATCCGTTTGTGCCCATTCGTGACGGGAGCAATCATGACATCGGACATCGCGCGGGCGGCTAACGCCGTTCTCTTTCCGGCTTTCGACAACTGGGACCTGGATGCCGACATGCGACCCTTTCTCGACTCGGGCGGCTGTTCCCTGCTCGTTGGCGAGTCACGGCAGGAATATGTGCAGCGGCGAATGAGCGAGGAGCGCCGCGACAGCGAATCGCCTGATCTTTTCCGCGCTCATTTGGCAAGGCTCAAGGCGAGCACGGATGGCTTGATTGTTGCGGTTGACGAGGAACTGGCAGGAATACGCCGCCTGGAAGGGCTCGTTCCGGATTTGCCTTCGCTGGCCGCCGCTATCGCCATGCCGGACGCCGATCTGGAAGCGGCTTGCTTCGGGAATGCCGCCGCAGCACGCGAACTCGGTGTGACGATGTACCTCGCGCCGATCGTGGACGTCGTCGACGGTACCAACCCTTGGCTGCTGAACCGAACCCTCGGCCGTGATCCGGATGTCGTGGCGCGGCTCGGAGCAGCATTTGTGAGAGGCGTGCAGAAAGCCGGTATCGCAACCGCAACAAAGCATTTTCCCGGCTTTAATCACCTGCCGCTCGATCCCGCGCTGACGGATGTCGTTCTCGAAACCGAAACAGGACAGATCGAGGTTTATGCGGAAACGTTCGCCGCGATGATTGCCGCGGGAACGCGGGCAGTTATGGTGGGACCCGCAGCGGTTCGATCAATTGATCCCATCAACGCGGCCTGCGTCTCGCCCGCTGTCATATCCATGTTACGCGAGAAATTCGGCTTCACGGGCCTTGTTATCAGCGATGACCTCGACGCCCCCGCCACAGCGCGCGGACAAAATCTGATCGACACCGCCGTTGCGTCGTTGAATGCCGGCGCCGAGCTTCTGCTGTTCAGCGGACGGTCACATCTTCGACAGATAAGCGAAGGTTTGGTCGAGGCGGTCAGCTCCGGCGACCTTTCCGAGCGACGTCTGCTGCAGGCTGCCGAACGAGTGAGGTCATTTGTCTCCTCTTAGCGACAATCTGACACTCCCGGTCGCTAGCGCGACCTGCTTGGTGCACGGCTACATCTGGGGAAAGTGTTTGCGCAAGTCGGCTTCATCCTGTTCTGTCAGCAACCGCACGGGTGCCGAACGCAGGATCATCAGCAGTTTCGCTGTTTCTTCGAGTTCCTCCGCGGCAGCCACGGCCGATGCCAGGCTCGTGCCGGTTACAACCGGACCGTGATTGGCCAAGAGCACCGCAGCAGACCTGCCCTCCAGCTGCGCAATCAGTTCTGCCGCGGCTGCATGTCCAGGTCGTGTGTAGAACAACAGTTGTACCGCCCCTACCCTCATGACGACATAGTATGTCAGCGCCGGGATGCAGTCGTTTGGATCGAGATCGACTAGGCAGGAAGCGCCGTGCAGTAGGTCGAGTGAAGGTGCACGACCGCGCGCGTCGCGGTGCGACTGTCGTAGAAGGTCCGGTGGAGAAAGATCTCCTTCGAAGGCTTGTCGCCGGAGAGATGCCGTCCGTCGCGGCTCACCTTGGAGATACGATCGGGATCAAGCCCAGGCATGAATTGGTCGGGGTGGTAAGGATGCCGTCCTCGACCAGGCACGAAATGTTCGCTGCCGCCCCGACCGAAAATCCGCGATCGGAAAGCGATCTGGACAGACGGACAATTTCCCGGCGCGCGCCGCTCTCGTTCATCATTGGCACGCCATTCTCGCCAAGGCTTTTGCAAAAATTAGTCGTCGGCGATGACGCCCAGCAGCTTGGTCTGCTCCTAGTAGACGACCTCAGCCGCGGTGGTGTCCGCGTCGGCACAAACCTTCTGCCGCTGCGCGAGGTCGAAAGCTCTGCCGATGATGCCCGAGCAAAAGACAATGTCCGAAGTGGACACCTCCCGATGTGTGACCAGCCGGATTCGGCCAGACTTGGGGGGAGTGATGACGATGCCGGACGCACGGAGTTCGGATTGGAAAAGATGCTGATCGAAGCCGTTGGGGACTTTTAGGAACATCATGTTGGTCTCGACGGCCTCGACGTCGACCTCAAGGCCGGCATCGCGAAGCCGTGTCGCCAGCAACCTCGCGTTCTCGTGATCGACTGCCAGCCGTTCAACCATCGACTTCAGGGCTACGCGGCCGGCGGCGGCAATCACGCCCGCCTGGCGCATGCCGCCGCCGATAACCTGACGCCAGCGCCGGGCAGCCTGAACGGCGTCTGCGCTGCCGGCAACGACTGCGCCGAGAGCGCAGCTCAGGCCCTTTGATAGGCAGAACGTCGTCGTATCCACATTGCGCATGAAATCGCGAACCGGTCGGCCCAGCGCCACCGCAGCGTTGAAGATGCGTGCGCCGTCGAGATGAACTTTGATGCCGCTTGCATGCGCAACATCGGCCAGCTCGGCCAGATGGGATGGGTCCGTGACCCGTCCGCCGGCTGCGTTGTGGGTGTTTTCCAGACAGAGCAGGCTTGGGGGCGCACTCAGCCGCATCTGTGTCTCAGCGATGGCCTGCTTCAGGGCGTCGACACCGATCTTTCCGGCCACTCCATGTACCGGCTTTGCCGTAAGCCCCGCGATTGCGGCTGGCCAGCCGCTTTCATTAATCTGAATGTGTGCGTTCGCCTCGACGATGAATGAACTGCCGCGCGGCGAAAGGGAAAGCGCGCAGACCAGGTTGCCCATCGTTCCGCTGATGACCAGCATCGCGGCTTCCATGCCGAGCAGGTCGGCCGCCTCCTCCTCTAAAGCGAGAACAGTGGGGTCGTCGCGAAAGAAATCGTCGCCGAGTTCGGCCCTCGACATCGCTTCGATCATATCCGCCGTCGGACGCGTGACCGTGTCACTGCGTAGATCGATGATCCGCTTTCTATTCACGTTTGACTCTGTCACGCGGCTAGCCCCGACAATTCCCTTGTCACCCAGGCGAATCCGATACGCGGACTGGTGAGGATCGGTGCGTTGACGGCCTTCACCAGCGGCAGCGCTGCGGCCATGGACGCCTGCGCGAGCACTACGACGTCGGCGTCGAGCGCGGCGGCGTTAATACCGTCTGCGACGGCCTGAAGGTATCGGTCCGTGTCACCAGACAGGAACAGCGCACGCGCCTCGTCGAGCACCATGCTTTCAATAGTCGGTGCGCGGCCCATCGCCCCCGCTTCGGATTTCAGTAAGGAAACCGTCGGCTCGATCGTGGTGCGCAGGGTGGCGAGCACCAGGATGCGCTCGCCGAGCATCAGACTTTCGCGTGCCATGGCTCGGTCTATGCGGAAGACGGGAAGGTTCGAAGTCGCGTTAGCCAGGTCGGCTGCGGCTCCGATCGTGGAACAGGTGCAGACAACGGCATCGATGTCGTCATGCGTCTGCTCGGCGATCGCACTCGCGGCCGCCTCGATCACCTCGGGCGTCGCCTGGCCGAGATCAATCGCGCACTTGAGCAGATCCTCGCGAACGGTGTGCCGGAGAACAACCCAGGGCGCGAGTTCGGCGGCGAGGGCGTCAAAGACGGCCACCAAGGCAGGGGCTGTGTGAAACAGACGCACCGTTTTCCTGGCGGAATCGCTCACCTGCGCCCTCCAACCACCTTTGGGAAAAGCCGCTTGTCCTGCTGCTTATCGGCGACAGGGATGACTGCCTTCGGCTCCCGCCGCTTCAAGATGGCATCGACGCCACGCTCACCGATCATGATGGACGGTGCGTTGGTATTGCCACTGACCAGGGTCGGCATGATCGAAGCGTCGATCACGCGCAGTCCTTCCACGCCACGCACCTTGAGGTTCGTGTCAACGACAGCCGTCTCGTCGTTGCCCATCTTGCAGGTACCGGCGGGGTGGAAGTCCGTCTTCGCCCATTGCCGGATGTAGGCGGCGATCTGCTCGTCCGTGCGCACATCTTTCCCGGGCAGATGCTCGGCCTTGTAGAGCTTGCGGAAGCTGGGCTGGTTCAGGATTTCACGCGCCAGCTTGAAGCCCTGAATGCTATGGCGCCAATCGTTGGGATGCGACAGGTAGTCGGGGTCAATCAAAGGCTCCGCCATCGGATCGGCAGAGGCGAGTGTGACCCGGCCCCGGCTTTCTGGCCGCAAGTAGGCGGTGTTGAGTGTCATGCCGTGCCCGGCCACCCGAACGCGCCCGTGGTCGATGACATAGGCTGGCAGGAAATGCATCTGGATGTCCGGCCAATCCGCCTCACCGTTTGTGCTCACGAAAGCACCGCCTTCGCAGACGTTGCTGGTGATTGGGCCGCTGCCGAAGATCAGGAATTGCAGGCCATACCACAGAGCCATGGGGGCCCGATCGTGGCCGTTGTAAGAGACCGGCTCCTTCAGGCTGACGCAGCAGTAAACGTCCATGTGGTCCTGAAGGTTCTGGCCGACCGGCAGATCGGCGACCGGCGCGATTCCGAGCTGCTTTAAATGAGAAGCGGGGCCCACCCCCGAGAGCATGAGCAGCTTCGGCGAGTTAATCGCGCCGGCCGAGACGACGACTTCAAGTGTTGCAGTGACGGTCTCCGGTCTGGTCGAGCCAGGCAAGATGTAGTCCACCGACACGGCGCGGCCGTTCCTGATGCCTATTTTGGTGACGCGGGCCTTGGTCACGACTGTAAGATTGGGCCGCGACCGGTTGGGATAGATGAAGGCAGCGGCCGTGCTCGAGCGCCGCACCGCCCGTTGCGTGACCTGATAGTAACCGACGCCATGCTGGCTGCGGCCGTTGAAGTCTTCGTTATACGGAAATCCAGCCTCCTGTGCGGCCCGCACAAATTTCCGCGTTAGCTCAATCGGGAAGCGCTGGTCGGAGACGCCCATCGGCCCGTCAGTGCCATGAAACGCGTCGGCAAAACGCTCATTGTCTTCCGAACGGCGGAAGTAGGGCAACAGGTCTTCATAACCCCAGCCTTCGTTTCCCTGTTCTAGCCAGGAGTCGTAATCTTTGCGGTTGCCACGAATATAGACCATGGAGTTGACCGCGCTGCCGCCCCCCAGCAGCTTTCCCTGCGGAAACAGCAGCGCGCGATTATCGAGCTGCTTTTGGGGAACCGTCGACCACTCCCAGCGCACCTTGCTTCCCTGCAGCCGTGCGTATCCTGCTGGCCAGCGCACCAGCGGCGAATTGTTCTTGGCGCCGGCCTCGAGCAGCAGCACCCTGACCGACGGGTCTTCGCTCAGTCGCGAAGCGACGACGCAGCCTGCCGAGCCGCCGCCGACCACGATGTAGTCATATTCCCTACTCACTTCCGCACCCCACATCCACGTCCAGCCCGTCACACGACAGCGCTACCGATCCAGCGCGACGCATAGCCGCCGCTGCGGATCTGAACTGTCTTGATGTCCATGAATTCTTCGACGCCAAGCCGACCGACCTCGCGACCAATCCCGCTTTCGCCGACGCCACCGAAGGGAAGTTCGGGCGGCCCATCGAGGTAGGTGTTGATCCAAATCGTCCCCGCGTTTATGGCGCGCGTGGCGTTCATCGCCGCGGTCACATTGGCAGTCCAAAGTCCCGCCGACAGCCCGTAGACTGAATCATTCGCAAGCGAAACTGCTTCCTCGATCGTGTCGAAGCTGAGAATCGACAGCACTGGGCCAAAGATCTCCTCACGGGCGATGCGCATATGCCGCTGCACGCCAGTGAAGATCGTCGGGTCGACGAAGCGGACCTCGCCCTCCTCGCGATGCGTGCCGCCGAGTGCCAGCGTCGCGCCTTCCTCGCGGCCGTTCGCGATGTAACGGACGATCTTGTCATATTGCTGCTTGTTGATGATCGGTCCGACAAGGACACCTTCGGCTCGAGTGTCGCCAACACTGATCCGAGAAGCGTAGTCGACAAGCTTCCTGGTGAAATCCTCGGCGATCGAGGATTGCAACAGCAGCCGGCTGCCCTGGTTGCAGGATTGCCCGGCGTTGAGAAAGGCGCCGTGCAGCGCGGCGTCGAGCGCGGCGTCGAGATCAGCGTCAGCCATGACGATGTGGGCATTCTTGCCCCCGAGCTCGAGCGACACCTTCTTCAGACCATCTGCGCCGACGCGCATCGCGTGCTTGCCGACGGTCGTAGAGCCTGTGAAGGAGATCATGTCGACAGACGGATGGTGCAGCAGCGCATCGCCGCAGCTGCGTCCCAGGCCGGTGATGATGTTGAGCACGCCGTCCGGTAAGCCAGCGTCCTTCAGGATCGGCCCGAGGAGCAGCGCCGTCGCGCTGGTCAACTCGCTTGGCTTGACAACGGCTGCGCAGCCGGCGGCCAGCGCGAAGGGCAATTTCTGGCTAACGATGAGGAACGGGAAGTTCCATGGCGTGATAATCGCCGCGACGCCGAGCGGCTCGCGGACGGTGACGGCAAAATAATTGCCGCCAAGCTGTCCGAAGCTGTCACCCGTCACTGAACGCGCCTGCGTTGCGGCATAATCCCAAAGCATGGCCGAGCGCTCGATCTCTAGCCGTGCCTGCCTTGCCGGCTTGCCGCTTTCCGCCATCTCGAAATAGGCAAGTTCCTCAATTTCCAGGCGGATGTTGTCAGCAGCGTTTGCGAGGACTGCGGCACGCTCGGCTCCGCTTGCCGCTGACCATCCCGCCTTGAAAGCCGCCATAGCAGAAGAAACCGCCGCGTCGACGTCGTCGGCCGTCGAATCGCGGAAGAGAGAAACGACAGCGCCGCTGGCCGGATCGCGCCGCTCGAGCTCCGGGCCGTTGGCGCCACGCCAGGCGCCACCGATCCAGTTGGCGAACCGCCGGGCCGCTCGTTGTGTCATGATAACTTCCTCAGCGGACCATAAAGCTAGGGCTCATCCACATGAATGAGGCCGCTTCCTATTTTACAGCATTGTCATTTTCAGAATGTTTGTCAAACAAATAGTAAGCGAACGGACGCGGTGGGAGCGACCTCCTCCTTCAGTCCGCGCCGCCGCCCGATAACCTGTCAATCCGGGCCTTATTGAACGGGTGATGTGCGCCCGTGCCGAAGTTGGATAAATAGGTATCGTGCCGGAAGCCGATCGCTTCCAGAACGACAGCGATCACCACCCAGAACACCACGACCAGGCCAAGCGTGATCGCGATGCTGGTGATCCAGTATTGCGAAAGGCCAGTGGCGACGGCGCCGATTGCAGACACCATAGCAAAATAGCCGACCGTCTTGTGGTAAGCCTCGAACCAGCGCCGCCTCGGGCTCATGTCGTAATGATCGCCTCGCGTGAACACGGGATCCGAAGTTCCCTGCACGGGGTCGCGTCCGCCATGACTTCCGCGCCAGCGTGCGCTGACGATCTGCAGCACTCCGAGAATCAGCGTTCCGATGCCGAAGACTCCATGAAGGGTGTTGCCAACGCCGCCAGCCGCTGCGACGGCGATCAGACCGCCGACCAAGCTCGCCGCGATCAGTACGAACAGCCCGACGCGATGCACAGTGAACCACAACAGCTTGCGGCTGAACATCGGGCTGCCCTTAGGGATGCCACTGACCGAGGGCGGTGGCTTGCCGAAACGCGTCAGCGCGACCACTGCAGGGATGAATACAATCCAAATGGCGAACATAAGCCAAGCATGCAAATCCCAATGCGGCGGAACAGACACGCCGAACCAGGCTTCAAACAGGGGAATCGGCGCGTCTGTCACACCTTGTCCTTATAGATCAACAGGGTCGGGGCGCGTAAAGCCGAAGGGTTCCTCGCGCCGTTCGGAACCGACCGACCTACGAAGCTGAACCAACAGACCTCTCGACGTTGGCCGCCTGTCACGGATTTGCCGGGAAGGGCCACACATCCGCTCGCGATGGTTTCGACGAAGGATGTCAGACTTTTATCGCGCCATCAAGCCTGATCTGACTAATTGCCAAATATCTTACACATATGTAAAGCTAGCTCTCATGTCCTCCACCCACAAAACCAAGCTCTCCGAGAAGCTCTATGAGACACTGCGGCGGCAGGTGGAGTCCGGAGAGTGGTCGCAGGGCACCCGCATCCCAACAGAGATGGAGTTGGCCGCGCAGTACGCTGTCTCCCGGCCGATTGTGCGGGAGGCCCTAGTCCGTCTGCGGGATGACGGAGTCATCAGTTCAAAGCGCGGCTCGGGAAGCTACGTCCTCGATGTGGCCGCCGTGGGGCCGCGGAAGTTCCGCGAGATCGAAAACGTCGCGGATGTGATCCACGCTTTCGAGTTTCGGCTCAGCATCGAATGCGATGCCGCCGCGTCGGCTGCGGTGCGGCGAGACGAAGCCGATCTTCAAATCCTGTCCGCTGCTCACGAAGCCTTCAGCCGAAGCGTGGATGACGAAGGTTTTGGCGACCTCGACTTCGGCTTCCATCTTGCAGTGGCTCGTTCGTCCCACAATCCAATGTACTCTGCTAC
>NZ_RZSW01000210.1:0-9934 GCF_003997375.1 Mesorhizobium sp. M5C.F.Ca.IN.020.29.1.1
GTCCCGATCCGCCGGACGCAGCCGCGATCGGCAACACGCCGTTGATCCTGCGCAAGCCGGGCATGGACACACCGGTGGTTGGCGAGATCGTCCGGCTGACGGTGTCGGGAAAGGCGCATGTGTTTGCCTGAACGGTCTTGCGTCTCCGCAGTTCGCCAGTCAGGCCGACAGGCCGGCTTCAATCGACCCGTTTTCCGGCCTGATCGAACCAATGCAGCCTTTCGGCTTTGGCCACGACACGCAACTGATCACCAGGCTTTGCGGCGGCGCGCCCTGAGACGCGCACGACGATACGGCTGCCGCCTGCGGCGCAGTGAAGAAAGCTTTCGGCACCGACCGGTTCGACTGCCTCGACTGTCGCCGGCAGGACGAGCGCACCGGACAGCGCCTCCGCATTGAAGGTGACGTCGGCATCTTCCGGACGAAAACCCAGTGTCACGGCTGGTGTTTCAGGGGCCGCAAAGCCGATCGCCGTGCCGTCGGGCAGCAGCGGGCCCGAGGAACTTCCGGTCAGCGTCAGAAGATTCATCGGCGGCGCGCCGATGAAGGAAGCGACGAAGATCGAGGCCGGCTTTTCGTAGATGTCGAGCGGCGCGCCCGTTTGCTCGACCAGTCCGGCGTTCATGACAACAAGAATGTCGGCCAGCGTCATCGCCTCCAGCTGGTCGTGGGTGACATAGACCGAGGTGACGCCAAGCGTGCGCTGCAAATTCTTGATCTCGACCCGCATCTGACCGCGCAATTTGGCATCAAGATTGCTGAGCGGCTCGTCGAACAGGAAGACTTTCGGATTGCGCACGATGGCGCGGCCCATGGCGACGCGCTGGCGCTGGCCGCCGGAAAGCTCGCGCGGGCGCCGGTCGAGCAGGGCCGAAAGCTCCAGCACCTTTGCGGTCGAGCGCACCCTGCTGTCGATCTCGTCCTTCGGCGTGCCGCGATTACGCAGGCCATAGGCCATGTTGTCGTAGACCTTCATATGCGGGTAAAGCGCGTAGTTCTGGAACACCATGGCGATGTCGCGCTCGGTCGGGCCAATGGCGTTCACCACCTTGCCGTCGATGGCGACTGTACCGGCAGAAATCGTCTCCAACCCGGCGATCATCCTCAGCAGCGTGGACTTGCCGCAGCCGGAGGGGCCGACCAGAACGCAAAGCTCCTTGTCGGGAATGGCGATGGAGACCCCCTTCACGGCTTCGACGCCGCCGGGATAGACCTTCTTCACGTCCTTCAGATCGACGGTCGCCATCGGCTTCTCACTTTTCGGATTCGACCAGGCCGCGCACGAACCAGCGTTGCATCAGCACGACCACCAGGATCGGCGGCACGATGGCCAGCATCGCCGTGACCATGACCAGGTGCCATTGGGTGTCGGCATCGGCGAAGGAAACCATCTTTCTCAGCGCGATGACGATGGTGTTCATATCGTTGCTGTTGGTGACGAGCAGCGGCCAAAGATACTGCGTCCAGCCGTAGATGAAGAGGATCACGAAAAGTGCCGCGATGTTGGTGCGCGACAGTGGCAAGAGGATATCGAAGAAGAAGCGCCATGGCCCGGCACCATCGACACGTGCCGCCTCGACCAATTCGCCCGGTATGGTCATGAAAAACTGGCGGAACAGCAGCGTCGCGGTGGCCGAGGCAATCAGCGGGACGATCAGGCCGGCATAGGTGTCGATCATGCCGAGATCGACCATCACCTTGTAGGTCGGCAGGATGCGCACCTCCACGGGAAGCATCAAGGTGATGAAGATCAGCCAGAAGAAGATCATGCGCAGGGGAAAGCGGAAGAACACGATCGCATAGGCCGACAGAATCGAGATGAATATCTTTCCCACCGCAACGCCGAGCGCCATGACCGTGGTGTTGAGGAGCAGTTGGCCGACGCTGACACCGCCGATGCGGCCAATACCGCCGAACAGCGCCTCGCTGTAATTGTTCCAGAGCTGGCCGCCGGGCAAGAGCGGCAGCGGCGGCCTGAGGATGGTTTGCAGCGTGTGGGTCGAGGCAACGAAGGTGTAGTAGATCGGAAAAGCCACGATCAATATGCCAAGGATGAGCACGGCATGGGCGATGAAGGTGCGGAGCGGGGATTGGCCGATCATCGCTGCCCTCAACCGTAATGGACTTTGCGTTCCACGTAGCGGAACTGGATGGCGGTGAGCGCGATGACGATGGCCATCAGGATGACCGACTGCGCCGCCGAGTCACCCAGGATCAGATTAACGAAGCCGTCATTGTAGACCTTGTAGACCAGCGTCTCGGTCGCCTTGCCCGGCCCGCCGCCGGTGACGGCATGAACGATGCCGAACGTGTCGAACAGCGCATAGACAGTATTGACGACCAGCAGGAAAAAGGTCGTCGGCGCAAGCAGCGGGAAGACGATGGTCCAGAAGCGCTTGGTCTCGCCGGCGCCATCCATGGCCGCCGCCTCGATCAGGGTTTTCGGCACCGCCTGCAGGCCGGCGACGAAGAACAGGAAATTGTAGCTGATCTGCTTCCAGGCAGCCGCCGACACCAGCAGGATCATGGCGTGGGTGCCGTTGAGCAGCGGGTCCCATGCGATGCCGAGGCTTCTCAGCAAATACGCCAACGAGCCGATCGAAGGATTGAACAGAAACAGCCACAGCATGCCGGCGATCGCCGGCGCCACGGCATAGGGCCATATCAACAATGTGCGGTAGAGGCCTTTGCCGCGCACGGCCTTCTCGGCCATGACCGCAAGCAGCAGCGCCACACCCATCGCAACGATCGCGGTCGCAAGCGAAAACACCACGGTGACCTTGATCGAGTTGAGGTAGGCCGGATCGGCCAGCACCTTGCCGAAATTGGCGAACCAGACGAACCTGGTCCTCAGCCCGAACGGATCTTGCCTGAGCATCGACTGATAAAGCGCCTGGCCGGCCGGCCAGTAGAAGAAAACCAGTGTTATGGCGAGTTGTGGCGCCACCAGCAGGTAGGGCAGGATCTTGTTGGGAAAGACGATGCGTGGAGACAGGCTGATTTCCCTCGCTATCCAGGGGTCGCCCACGCGAGCTCGCGTGGGCGATATTCCAATCGATTGACCGAGATAATCTCGTCAGTTCTCGAGCGCTTCCTCGATCGCGGCGTTGCCGCGCGTGACCGCATTGTCGAGCGCCTGCTGAGCGGTTTGCTGGCCGGCCAGCATCTTCTCGAACTCCTCGTTCTGGATATCGCGCACCTGCGGCAGATTCGGCAGGCGCACGCCCTTCGAGTTATCGGTCGGCGCCTTGCCCGTCATCTGCAGGATGGGTGTCTCGCGGCCGGGGTTTTTGTCATAGAAGCCTGATTTCTTGGTCGCCTCGTAGGCGGCGAGCGTCACCGGCAGGTATCCCGACTTCTGGTGCAGATATTCCTGCACATCGGTCTTGGACAGATAGGCGAAGAAGGTCGCGACGCCCTTGTATTGCTCGTCCGACTTGTTGCCGAAGACCCACAGGCTGGCGCCGCCCGGCGTGGTGTTCTGCGGAGCGCCCTTGGCGTCGGTGTCGTAGGGAAGCTGGCCGATGCCATAGTTCATGCCGGACTTGACGATGTCGCCGAGGCCGCCCGACGATTCGGTGAAGATGCCGCATTCGCCGGCCAGGAAGATCTGCTTGGCTTCGGAGGTGCGCCCGCCATATTTGAAGGTGCCGTCCTTGGCGAGGTCTGTGAGCGCCTGGAAGTGGTTGACGAAAATCGGCGCATTGATCTTGAGCTCGACATCACCGCCGGCCAGGCCGTTTTGCTGGGTGGCCCAGGGCACGTCATTCCACGCCGCAAAGTTCTCGAGATGGATCCAGGTCAGCCAGGTCGAGGTGTAGCCGCATGAGGCGGCGCCGCTCGCCTTGATCTTCTTGGCAGCTTCCCACACCTCATTCCAGGTCTTGGGTGGGTTGTTCACATCGAGACCCGCCTTCTGGAAGATGTCCTTGTTGTAATAGAGGATCGGCGAGGAGGAGTTGTAGGGGAAGGACAGCATGGTGCCGTCCGGCTTCGAATAATAGCCGACTATGCCGGGCAGATACTGGCTCTTGTCGAAGGTCATCCCGGCACCGGTCATCACCTCGGCCACCGGCTTGATCGCACCCTCGGCCGCCATCATCACGCCGGTGCCGACATCGAACACCTGGAGAATATCGGGCGCCTGTCCGGCGCGGAAGGCAGCGATGCCGGCATTCAGCGTCTCGGGATAGGTGCCCTTGAACACCGGAACCAGCTCATAGTCGCTCTGGCTGGCGTTGAAATCCTTGGAGATCTTGTCGACGACTTCGGCGTTGGCGCCGGTCATGGCGTGCCACCAGCTGATCTGCGTGACGGCGAAAGCGGAAGTGGTGGAAAGCAGCGTCAAGGTGGCGGCGACACCGGCCGCGAAGCCGAAGAACTTCATGTTTCATCTCCCGTTTTGTCATTGGCGAAAGGGCACTCTCGCAAAGGCAATATGTGCCGCTCGTGACAATTGGACAACGGTTTTGTTGCGGATCGATGAACTCGATCTCCACGTAAAGTGGTGCACGCTTGCGAATGAGAGCTGATGGAAAGGGATTGCCAAGCCGGCTTACGACTCGAACAAGGCGACGAAGATCGGCAACAATCGCTGGCGCCTAGTCCGACTTTCCGAGCGCTGTCACGACCAGCCGCTTGGCGTCCGGTCCCGACCATTCGGCCGGGCCGTTCATGTGAGCGATCAGGCAGCCTTCACCGTCGATCAGCATGGTGACCGGCAGGCCGAGCGCCAGGCCGCGCGTCTTGAGATCGTTAAACAGCGCCATCGTCGAATCGCGGTAGTAGCCGAGCGCCTTGACGCCGGTTTCCTCGAGGAACTTCTTCGGCTTGGCGTCGTCGCCGACATCGACGTTGACCGCGACGACCTCGAAGGCGTCGCTGCCCATTTCTTTTTGCAGCGCGTCGAGCGCCGGCATTTCGGCGCGGCAGGGTGCGCACCATGTCGCCCACAGATTGAGCAGCAACGTCTTGCCGGCATGGTCGGCGAGCGTCATCGGCTTGCCGCCAGGGTCGTTGAAGGCAAGGCCCTTCAGCGATTGCGGCGGATCAGCCGGCAAAAGTGCTGCCACCTGGCCGGTGGCAGCCGCCGCGACCGTCTTGGCACGGTCGGCCTTGGCGGCGCAGGCGACATCGTCCTTGCTGTCGCCAACGGCGACTGGCGCGGGCGCGTTGTTGCCAGAACCGCTCTCGCTGACATATACCGCGACCGCGCCCGCAAGCACGCCCGCCACCAAAGCGGCGAGGATGAGGCGCGGGGCCGGGAAAAATCGATTGCCGTCTGCCATTTTCTAAAAACTGCTCCGGAGCACGGGTTATAGCGATGAGCGACAAGAAGGCCAGCAACCAGATGTGGGGCGGACGTTTTGCCTCGGGTCCGGCCGCGATCATGGAAGCGATCAACGCGTCGATCTCGTTCGACCGCAAACTCTATGCGCAGGATATCAGAGGCTCGATCGCCCATAGCGAGATGCTGGCGCAAACGGGCATTATTTCGACGGCCGATCAAGAAAAAATCGCTCACGGGCTGAACACGATCCTGGCAGAGATCGAAGCCGGCACGTTCGAGTTCTCGACCAGGCTGGAAGACATCCACATGAATGTCGAGGCCCGCCTTGCCGAGCTGATCGGCCCGGCCGCCGGCCGCCTGCATACCGCCCGCTCCCGCAACGACCAGGTAGCGGTCGATCTCAGGCTGTGGGTCAAAGACGAATGCTTTCGCGTCGCTGAGGCGCTGAAGGGCCTGATCTCGGCGTTCCTGGAACGGGCCGAGGAGCATGCGGCGACGGTGATGCCGGGCTTCACCCACATGCAGGCGGCGCAGCCGGTGACCTTCGGCCACCACTGCATGGCCTATGTCGAGATGTTTTCGCGCGACCTGTCGCGTGTCCGCGACGCCATCGAACGGATGGACGAAAGCCCGCTCGGTGCGGCCGCTCTTGCCGGCACAAGCTTTCTGATCGACCGGCACCAGACGGCCAAGGCGCTCGGCTTCCGCGAACCGATGCGCAACTCGCTGGACAGCGTTTCGGACCGCGATTTCGCACTGGAATTCTTGGGGCTGGCGGCGATCTGCGCGACGCATCTGTCGCGGCTGGCCGAAGAGATCATCATCTGGTCGACGCCGCAATTCGGCTTCGTCAGGCTGTCGGACTCATTCTCCACCGGCTCCTCGATCATGCCGCAGAAGAAGAACCCCGACGCCGCCGAGCTGGTGCGCGGCAAGACCGGCCGCGTCACCGGCCATCTGGTCGGCCTGCTGACGGTGATGAAGGGCATGCCGCTGACCTACGGCAAGGACATGCAGGAGGACAAGGAATCCGTGTTCGACGCCGCCGAGACGCTCGATCTGATGCTGGCGGCGATGACCGGCATGGTGCGCGACATGACGGTGAACGCGGCCGCCATGAAGAAGGCCGCCGGGTCAGGCTATTCGACCGCGACCGACCTTGCCGACTGGCTGGTGCGCACGCTCGGCCTGCCGTTCCGCGAGGCGCACCACGTCACCGGCCGCGCGGTGGGGCTGGCCGAGGAGAAGAAAATCGGGCTCGACAGGCTGCCGCTGGAAAACTTGCAGTCCATTCACCCCGGCATCACGGCGGACGTGTTTTCGGTGCTTGCCGTACAGAATTCGGTGAAGAGCCGCACGAGCTTCGGCGGCACCGCGCCGTCGGAGGTGAGGAAGCAGATCCGGTATTGGAAAAAGCACATTGCCAAGGCGTGATGCTCGTGCGGCGAATCCGAAATTCGCATCACGCTGGAGCAGCGCGGCGAGCGAATTTCGGATTCAAAAGCCGCACGAGTAATTGATGAATTCTAGTGTGGTTTTGGATTTGAAGTTCCTTGACGCGAATGCCATCAATGACAGGAACTTCTAATCCACCACACTAGGTGCAATGCCAGCAAAACTCGGCTAAAAGCGGCGGGCAAAAGTTTCAGACGGATGGATCGATGACCGCAAGCAGGATTTTGGTGACGTTGACGCTGCTGGTGGCGCTGGCAACCGTAACGGCCTGCGGCAGGAAAGCCGGCCTCGACACGCCCTATGAGGCGGCCGTGCAGGCGCGCAAGGACGCACAAAAGGCCGAGCAGCCCGTGCCGCCGGAGCCGGAAAAACCGGTCAAGGACAAGAAGTTCATTCTCGACCCGCTGATCTAGAGTCGATGAGATCGGCCGATCTTATCGGCTCCAACATCCGGAACCACTGTTGTGAACCATTTCGACTACCGCGACGGCGTGCTGCATGCCGAGGACGTGGCGATATCAGATATCGCCGCAAGCGTCGGCACGCCGTTCTATTGCTATTCGACGGCGACGCTGACCAGGCATTTCCGCGTGTTTTCGCAGGCCTTTGCCGGGCTCGACGCGCTGGTCTGCTACGCTATGAAGGCGAATTCCAACCAGGCGGTGCTAAAGATCCTGGCCAAGCTCGGCGCCGGCGCCGACGTGGTCTCGGAAGGCGAATTGCGCCGCGCCATGGCCGCTGGCATTCCGGCCAACAAGATCCTGTTTTCGGGCGTCGGCAAGACCGCGCGCGAAATGGATTTTGCGCTCTCGGTCGGCATTCTCTGCTTCAACGTCGAATCCGAACCGGAACTTGAATTGCTGTCGGCCCGCGCCACGGCACTGGGAAAGGTGGCGTCGATCTCGCTGCGCATCAATCCCGATGTCGACGCCAAGACCCACAAGAAGATCTCCACCGGCAAGGCCGAGAACAAGTTCGGCATTCCCTGGCAGAAGGCACGCCAGGTCTATGCCCGCGCAGCTGAACTGCCTGGCATCAAGGTCACCGGCATCGACACCCATATCGGCAGCCAGATCACCGAATTGCAGCCGTTCGACGACGCCTTCGCGCTGCTGGTGGAGCTGGTCGGCGTGCTGCGCGCCGACGGGCACGCCGTCGAGCATATCGATCTCGGCGGCGGCCTCGGTATTCCCTACCGCGTCGACAACAGCCCGCCTCCCTTGCCGGACGCTTATGCCCAGATCGTCAGGAAGCACGTCACCAAGCTGGGATTGAAGGTGATGTTCGAGCCGGGCCGGCTGATCGTCGGCAATGCCGGCATTCTCGTCTCGCAAGTGATCTTCGTGAAGGAAGGCGACGCCAAGAATTTCCTGGTCGTCGACGCCGCGATGAACGATCTGATCCGGCCGACGCTTTACGACGCCTTCCATGACGTCAAGCCGGTGGTGCAGCAGCCGGCAGCAGCGCCGCGCATGACGGTCGACGTGGTCGGCCCAGTCTGCGAGACCGGCGATTATCTCGGCCTCGACCGTGACCTGCCCCGGCTGAAGGCCGGCGACCTGATCGCAATCGCCACTGCCGGCGCCTATGGCGCGGTGCAGGCCGGCTCCTACAACACCAGGCCGCTGGTGCCCGAAGTGCTGGTCGACGGCGACCGTTTCCATGTCGTGCGCCCGCGCCAGACCTATGACGAGCTGATCGGACTGGATTCGCTGCCCGATTGGCTGAGATAGATCATGATCCCGAACCGAAGGTCCACGTCAGCGAAAAGTGGGAACCGGTCTTCGGAAACAATCATGGTCAATAATAAGATCGCCTGCACCGCTACAGCCGGTGCTGAATGAGCGCCCTCGTCTCGGCGATCCTGCCTTCGTCGCGGCGATAGAACGTCCACTGCTTGATACGCTTGCTGCTGAGAAGGCCGGCCCGGGTGAGCACCCGCATATGCTCGCTGAGCGTCGCCTGGGTGATCCCCAGCTTTTCGGCGATCAGCAGCGCGCAGACGCCGTCCTCGACCAGGTCGCCATCCGCTTGGCGTGGAAAATGCGCGCGCGGGTCCTTCAGCCAGTCGAGGATTTGCAGCCTGCGCTCGTTGGCAATCGCCTTGAAGACATCGACCTCTTGCATTTAGCCATTTTGCTAAGTTACTAAGAGATGTCAATCCTTGGGAGCAGGCCATGCTTAACGGCAATAGCATCACACGCGAACGCATCGCCGCAATGGAACCCCGCATCCGGCCATTCGTGCGCCACACGCCGGTGCTGCGCGTCGACATGGCCGATTTCGGCCGTCCGCCTCTTGCCGTCGACCTGAAGCTCGAATGCCTGCAGCATTCTGGCTCGTTCAAGGCACGTGGCGCCTTCACCAATCTTCTCGAGCGGCCGGTTCCCAAGGCTGGCGTTGTCGCGGCATCGGGCGGCAATCATGGCGCCGCGGTCGCCTATGCCGCCATGCGGCTCGGTCACAAGGCGACCATCTTCGTTCCCGAAGTGAGCCCGCCGGCCAAGCTGGAACGCATCCGCGCCTACGGCGCCGAGCTGGTCGTCGGTGGCGCGCGCTATGCCGAGGCGCTGGTCGCCAGCGAAGACTTTGCCGAAAAGTCCGGTGCACTGCAGATCCACGCCTTCAACCAGGAGGAAACGCTTGTCGGGCAAGGCACGCTTGGCCTCGAGATCGAGGCCGACCTGCCTGAGCTCGACACACTGCTGGTCGCCGTCGGGGGCGGCGGCCTGATCGGCGGCATCGCCGCCTGGTTTGCCGGCCGAATCAGGATCGTCGCCGTCGAGCCCGAAGGAGCGCCGACGCTTTATCGCGCCTTCGAGGCCGGTCAACCCGTCGATGCGCCAGCCGAGGGGATCGCCGCCGATTCGCTGGCGCCGAAGCGCGTCGGCGAAATGATGTTTCCAATCGCCGAGGCCTTCGTCGAGCATTCCATATTGGTCAGCGACGACGAGATTATCGCCGCGCAGGCGGCGCTTTGGGACCGAGTGCGAATCATCGCCGAGCCGGGCGGCGCGGCGGCTTTCGCGGCGATCCTGTCCGGCCGGTACGCGCCGGCTGCGGGCGAGCGTGTCGCGGTACTGGTCTGCGGTGCAAACGCCAATCCGGCTAAATTCGGACGATAACGGGGGCAGTCCTGTTCACGATTTCGGGAACCGCCTCGCCTTCGCCGTGTTTGTTGTTATGCTT
>NZ_RZSW01000211.1:0-9927 GCF_003997375.1 Mesorhizobium sp. M5C.F.Ca.IN.020.29.1.1
GGCTATAACAACATTCTTTCCATGTATGCCGTCGTACTTCTGTTGATGCCGCTTTTCCTGTGGATCGGCACTTTCAGCTTGCGCCTGATGCTTGCTGCGTCCGCTCTTCTCTGGCTCATCGTCGGCATTTTCCAGATCGCGCCTTCGAATTTTCCCGGCGACGGCTTCTGGTTCCTGAACCCGCTCTCCTGGCAGTTTCTGTTCGTTATCGGGATCGCCGGCATGCTGCACGTCAAGCGCGGCGGCGAAATCCGCTTCAACTGGATGATGGCGAGCGCGGCCCTCGGGTATCTGGTCGGCGCGCTGATTTGGGTGCGGCTGCCGCTGTGGGGCATCGAAACGGCCTCCGGCCTGCCCACCGTGCTGACCGGCTTCGACAAGACATTCCTTTCGCTGTCGCGGCTCATGCACATTCTGGCGATCGCCTATCTGATCGTGGCGATCCCGGCGCTTTCCAACCTGGCGAAGACCGGGCCCGGACACCCGTTCGCGGTTCTCGGCAAGCATTCGCTGCCGGTCTTCATCGCCGGAACGATCCTCGCCATGATTGCGCAGGTCATGAAGGTCGTCAGCCCGGGCGGGCTCCTCTACGACGCGATCCTGATCTCGACAGGCATCGCGCTGCAGTTCGGCTTTGCCTATTACCTCGAATGGCTGCCGCGGATCGGTTGGGGAGGCAAGAAGCAGCAATCTGTCGCCGCCTTACCGTGTGCTGCCCTCAAGCTGGCGTCATAGAACGGCGTCGACGAGCCGTGCCGTCAAGCTTTCGCCGCGTGCGAGCCTTTCCTCAAGGCATGCTATGGATTTCTGCGTCCTGTCTCCTGGTTTGGCGGTTTTCAGCCTGGTGCAAATGAAACCGCTGGCGCAGCACAGCCGATTTGCGTATCACTCCGCCGCCAACGGAAACCGAGCCGATGTTCGAAGACCTCCAGCCTGCCCCAGCCGACAAGATCCTTGCCTTGATCGGCCTCTATCGCGCCGATCCCCGCCCCGGCAAGGTCGACCTCGGCGTCGGCGTCTACAAGGATCGCGATGGCAAGACGCCGGTGATGCGCGCCGTGCGCGAAGCCGAAAAGCGACTGCTGCAGAGCCGGGACACCAAGACCTATCTCGGCCTTGCAGGCGATACTGGCTTCAACACAGCGATGGCGGGGCTGGTCTTTGGCCCTGCGGCCGAGTTTTCGCGCATCCGCGCGGCGCAGGCACCCGGCGGCTCCGGCGCGCTGCGGCTGGTGGCCGAACTGCTCAAGAGGACGCGATCCGACGCGACGATCTGGCTGTCGGACCCGACATGGCCGAACCACATGCCGGTGATGCGCGCCGCCGGCTTGGAGATACGCGAACATTCTTACTTCGACGCTGCATCAGGTGCTGTTCGCTTCGCCGACATGATGAGCGCGCTGGCGACCGCCAAGAGCGGCGACGTGGTGCTGCTGCATGGTTGCTGCCACAACCCGACAGGCGCCAATCTGGACACCGCGCAGTGGGCCGAAATAGCCGACCTGGTTATCGAGCGCGGCCTGCTGCCTTTTGTCGACATTGCCTATCAAGGCTTTGGCGAGGGGCTGGACGCGGACGCCACCGGCTTGCGCCTGCTGGCTGAAAAAGTTCCGGAAATGGTGGTTGCCTCGAGCTGCTCCAAGAATTTCGCCGTGTATCGTGACCGTGTCGGCGCGGCCATGATCCTGGCTAAAGACAGCGCGCAGGCGGATGTCGCAATGAGCCAGATGCTGTCGGCGGCGCGCGCTATGTACTCGATGCCGCCGGACCACGGCGCGGCCGCGGTGCGCATCGTGCTTGAAGACGCCACACTGCGCGCCGACTGGGAAGCGGAGCTAGAGGAGATGCGCCTGCGCATGCTGCGGCTTCGGGTGCAGTTCGCCAAAGCGCTGCGGCGGCAGTCCAATTCCGATCGCTTCGATTTCGTCGCCAGCCATCGCGGCATGTTTTCCCGGCTTGGCCTGTCCGAAGTGCAGGTCGAGCGGCTGCGTGCCGAGCACGGTGTCTATATGGTCGGCGACAGCCGCATCAACGTCGCCGGCCTGCCGGAGGACGGCATGGATGCGCTCGCCAAGGCGATCGTCTCAGTGCTCGATTGAGCCGACCGTCGCTGGCAACTGTGGACAATGCGCCCTTGCCGGGTGACAGCATTGGCTGAGTGGTCGCTGCACGATAGCGTCGACAGATGAAACCTTCGAAAGACATTTCCCGGCTGATTGAGATTATGGCGGCGCTGCGTGCGCCGGAAACCGGCTGCCCGTGGGATATCGAGCAGGATTTCTCGACCATCGCGCCCTACACGATCGAGGAAGCCTACGAGGTGGCGGACGCGATCGCGCGCGGCGACCTGGACGATCTGCGCGACGAGCTCGGCGACCTCCTGCTGCAGGTCGTCTACCATGCGCAGATGGCCGAGGAGGCCGGTGAATTCGCCTTTGGCGACGTGGTCCAGGCCATTACCACAAAAATGATCCGCCGCCATCCGCATGTCTTCGGCGATGAGAAGGCGCGCAGCGCGGGCATGGCCAAGGGCATGTGGGAGAAGATCAAGACCGAGGAAAAAGCGGAAAAGCGAAACGCCCGCCTCGCCCGCGGGCACGATCCTGAGGATCATGGCAATGGTTTTCTGGACAGCGTACCAGTCGCCCTGCCCGCTTTGACCCGGGCGCTCAAGCTGCAGGAGAAAGCCGCCCGCGCTGGCTTCGACTGGAGCGAGGCCACGCCGATCCTCGACAAGATCGAGGAAGAGATAGGCGAGTTGCGCCAGGCCCTTGCCAAGGGCGATACAGCTTCGATCAAGGACGAGTTCGGCGACATGCTGTTTGCCGTCGTCAATCTCGGGCGTCATCTCAAGGTTGATTCCGAAGCGGCGCTCAGCGGCACCAACGAGAAATTCCGGTCGCGGTTCCGCTATGTCGAGCAAGCGCTGGAAGCGTCCGGAAACACGCTGGAAAGGGCGACGCTCGACGAGATGGAGGCGCTTTGGCAGCAAGCCAAAAGCGCGAAGTAACAGAAATCATCCGTTGTTTTTACGATGCAATCTGGTTTCTATCTCTTCGTGTGCGCTTCGCGTCGCTTTGAGCGACACGGTTATACCGCCATCGTCATTGTCGGTGCGCGAGACGACGTCGCCATTGCGGTAGAGCCAGTCGACGAACCCAAGCTGGTCAGGCTTGAGCGTGACGGTCAGCGTTTCCAGTTCGCCTGAAACTCTTGTCTCCATGATCGCCTTCAGCACATCGATGCCCTCGCCGGTGGCGGCCGATATGGCAATCGGCGGCGCCTTGTTGCCGTCGATGCCGTCGGCGAGCAACCGCGCCCGGTTGCCTTCATCGAGCCGGTCGATCTTGTTCCACACTTCGATGACGCGCTTGCTGTCGCCGGCATCGACGCCGAGATCGGCGAGGATGCGCTCGACATCCTCGGCCTGGGCGGCCGTGTCGGGGTCCGAGATATCGCGCAGATGGATGACGAGATCGGCCTCGACCACCTCTTCCAGCGTTGCCCGGAAGGCCGCGATCAGATGCGTCGGCAGGTCCGAAATGAAACCGACAGTGTCCGAAAGGATGACCGGCGTGCCGTGCGGCAGTCGCACCCGACGCAGTGTCGGGTCGAGCGTGGCAAACAGCATGTCCTCGGCCAGCACCTCTGCTCCGGTCAGCCTGTTGAACAGCGTCGACTTGCCGGCGTTGGTATAGCCGACGATCGCCACAACCGGGAACGGCACCTTCTTGCGCTTGGCGCGGTGCAGATCGCGGGTCCGCCGCACTGTTTCCAGCTCGTGCTTCAGCTTGTTGATCTTGTCCTGCAGGACACGGCGGTCCGACTCGATCTGCGTTTCGCCAGGACCGCCAAGGAAACCGGCGCCGCCGCGCTGGCGCTCGAGGTGGGTCCAGCTTCGCACGAGCCGGCCCTTCTGATAGTTGAGGTGCGCAAGATCGACCTGCAGCGTACCTTCCTTGGTGCGCGCGCGCTCGCCGAAAATCTCCAGGATCAGCCCGGTGCGATCCAGCACCTTGGCGTTCAATTCTTTTTCCAGATTGCGTTGCTGCACCGGCGTCAACGGATGGTCGACAATAACCAGTTCGGCACGGCCCTCTTTGACGATCTCGGCGAACTCCGCGACCTTGCCGCTGCCGAGCAAGGTTGCTGGCCGCGGATCATTGACGGTCACCACCGCGGTATGGATCGGGTCGAGGTCAATGGCTTGGGCAAGACCAACCGCTTCGTCGTGGCGGGCCTCGGCGGAACGCATCAGGCGCGGACGATTGGTGTCTTCGTCGCCGCGCGGCTGGCGGGTAAGCACCGGCACGATGACCACGGCCCGGGTCGGGCCTTCGGCTTCCGTCCCCGGCTGATATGCTGGTTTTTCGCGAACGCTGCGGTCCGCGTCTTTCTTACGTGCCAATCAGGCGCCCTGGCTTTCCTCGCCATCGAACATCTGAACCGGCTGGCTCGGCATGATCGTGGAAATGGCGTGCTTGTAGACGAGCTGGGAATGGCCGTCTCGACGCAGCAGAACACAGAAATTGTCGAACGAAGTAACCACACCGGTCAGCTTCACGCCGTTGATGAGAAAGATGGTGAGTGGGTTTTTGCTTTTGCGAACTGAATTCAGGAACAGGTCCTGAAGATTTTGCGATCGTTCCGCCATTGTTCTTGTCTTTCGCCGATCCCCTTCGGTTTGCACCTCAATGCGCCAAATTACCCGGCACGTGTCAAGCGCGCAAACACCATCTTGCCGTCAATAACGACAAGCAGAACGAGATATATTGATGTTCATTCCACCTGTGCGGTTATCAGGCTGGACTTTTTTCCGCAACGTCAAAAAAGGCTTGCCGCAAGGAAAGTGTTATCGAGCCCGGATGGCCATTGGCGACGGGAGCGCCGTCGATCGCCACGATCGGCATCGCGATGGTGGTCGCGGAGCTGATGAAAACCTCGCGCGCAGCCTTGGCCTCGGCGACCGAAAAGCCGCGCTCCTCGATCTTCAGGCCGAGCTTGGCGGCCACTTCGAACAGCGTGGTGCGGGTGATGCCGCGCAGGATGCCGTGCTCGGCCGGACGCGTCACCAGCACACCATCCCTGGTGATGATCCAGGCGTTCGACGATCCACCTTCCTTGACGGTGCCGTCGGCATCGACGAACCAGGCTTCCTGGGCGCCGGCTTCCTTGGCCTTCTGCTTGGCGAGCACATTTGGCAGCAGGCCGACCGACTTGATATCGACCCGATCCCAACGATTCTCTGGCACGGTGATAACCTTGATTCCGCTTTCGGCTCTCTTCGCGGCAGCAGCGGGGTCGGCTTTCCTGGCGGTCACCACCAGCGACGGCTTCGTGCCCGCCGCCGGGAAAATAAAGTCACGACTGGCGACGCCACGCGTCACCTGAAGATAGACCAGGCCATCGGTGACATGGTTGCGGCGAACCACCTCACGCATAATAATCGGCAACACGCCCCGCGTGACCGGCCAGTCGATCGACAATTCGGTCAGCGAGCGGTTTAGCCGTCCGAGATGGCGAGGCATATCAACGATGAAGCCGCGCGCTACCTCGCAGACCTCGTAGACGCCATCGGCGAACTGATAACCACGGTCCTCGACATGCACGAAGGCGTCGGCGTGAGCGACATAGCGCCCGTTCACATAGGCAATGCGCGGCATGAGGTCACCCTGGAGAAGTCAGCGCATGACCCCGAAAATCGGAATCGATTTTCGGGGTCATGCGCAAAAATCAAAATGCTACAGCGTCCTTTGAGCGTCCCAAAAGACCCGCGGCGCTGCAGCGCTTTCTTATGCGATTCCGCCGGCGCCGTAACCGATAATTGCGTAGGCCATGATGGAAATCAGACGCCCAGCGACTTCAGCTTGCGGTGAAGCGCCGAGCGTTCCATGCCGATGAACTCGGCCGTTTTCGAGATGTTGCCGCCAAAACGATTGATCTGGGCGATCAGATAGTCCTTCTCGAATTGTTCGCGCGCTTCACGCAACGGCAGCGCCATGATGTGCTGATCGGATTGGTTTGGCGTGCGCGGCATGACATCGCCGATCTCGGCAGGCAAAAGATCGGCGGTGATCGGTGCATCGATATCGTCGCCGCGCGCCAGGATCATCAGTCGCTCGACGTTGTTGCGCAACTGGCGGACGTTGCCTGGCCAGTTGTGCGCCTGCAGCACCGCCAGCGCGTCGTCGCCGATGCGCCGCGGCCGGATACCGGCCTGGCGGGCGATCTGTTTCATGAAATTGTCGACAAGATAGGGGATGTCCTCCCGCCGCTCGGCCAATCCCGGCACCATGACCGGAACCACCGCCAGACGGTGATAGAGATCCTCCCGGAAACGACCGTCGGCGATCATCGCCTCCAGGTTCTGCGAGGTCGACGAAATGATTCGGACATCGACCTTGACCCGTTTGGTGCCTCCTACCCGCTCAAACTGCTGTTCGACCAGCACGCGCAGAATCTTGTTTTGCGTTTCGCGCGGCATGTCGGCCACTTCGTCGATGTAGAGAATGCCCCGATGGGCTTCCTCAAGCGCGCCGACCTTGCGTTCGACACCGTTGGATTCGGTACCGAACAGCTCGACCTCCATGCGTTCGGGCGTGATGTTGGCAGCGCTCAGCGTGACAAATGGTGCGCTCTTGCGCGCCGACAGCGTGTGGATGGCGCGAGCCGCGAGTTCCTTGCCCGACCCGGACGGGCCGATGATCATGACGCGGCTGTTGGTCGGCGCAACGCGCTCGATGGTCTGGCGCAACTGGCTCATCGCCGACGACATGCCGATCAGGTCGAAGGTTTCGCCGCTGCGCAGCTTGAGATCAGAAACCTCGCGTCTGAGTTTCGAGGTTTCAATCGCACGTTCGGCGATGAGAATCAGCCTGTCGGCCTTGAACGGTTTCTCGATAAAGTCATAGGCGCCGCGGCGGATGGCCGAGACCGCCGTCTCGATGTTGCCGTGGCCCGAGATCATCACCACAGGCAAGCTCGGATGCATCGTCTTGATCTCGTCCAGCAACGCCAGTCCGTCCAGACGTGAGCCTTGCAGCCAGATATCAAGGAAAATCAGCCTCGGCGCCCGGTCGGCTACCGCCGCCAGGGCGCTGTCGGCATCGAATGCCGTGCGGGTTTCGTGACCTTCGTCGCTTAGGATACCGGCGACGAGTTCACGGATGTCTTCCTCGTCATCGACGATGAGAATGTCAGACGCCATTACCGACCTTTTCAGTTTCTCTTTCGTTTTCCGTCTTGCCTTCGCCGCGCGACGGCACGGTGGCGGCGAGCGGCAGAATGATGCTGATCATCGCGCCTCGCCCGTCGTGGAAATCCGCCGGCGCGTCATGCAGTTCGAGCCGGCCGCCATGGTCCTCCACTATCTTCTTGACGATAGCGAGGCCGAGCCCCGTGCCTTTCTCGCGTGTCGTCATGTAAGGCTCGAGCAATCGCTGGCGATTCTCGCGCGGCAAGCCCTTGCCGTTGTCGATGACATCGATGCGAATCGCACCATTCTGGCGCCCGGCTTGAATCCGGATTATGCCGTGCGAGCGGTCCTTTTGATCAAGTCCGTCAATTGCCTCGGCCGCGTTCTTGATAACATTGCCAAAAGCCTGCGCCATCAGGCGGCTGTCGAAAGTGCCTTTGAGCGGTTCGTTGCCGAACACGCGCTCGAAGGTGATATCGGATCGGCTCACTTCGACGAGGAACGAGGCTTCACGCAACGATTCGCGCAAATCGAGGGCCTTCATTTCGGGCTTGGGCATGCGTGCGAAAGCGGAGAACTCGTCGACCATCCGGCCGATGTCCTCTACTTGCCTGATGATCGTATCGGTGCACTGATCGAAAACCTCGCGGTCTTCGGTGATGACCTTGCCGTAGCGGCGCTTGATACGCTCGGCGGAAAGCTGGATCGGTGTCAGCGGGTTCTTGATCTCGTGCGCGATGCGCCGCGCCACATCCGCCCAGGCCGAGGAACGCTGCGCCTGGACCAGATCGGTGATGTCATCGACGGTTACGACATAGGACTTCTCCTCCGAACCGTCGTCGCCGGCCTCGACCGTGATCTGCACGTTGAAGGTCCGCTCCGTCCCCGCGCGATAGAAGGTCACCTGCTCGCGGTGGACAGGCTTCCCCGACTTACGGCCGATCTCGAATACGCGGCCGACATGCGGCAGCACGGCGGAGAGGTTTTGCCCGAGTGCGGCGGTAGCAGATATGGCCAGCATCGTTTCAGCCGACCGGTTGACGATGGTGACGATGCCATATGGATCGACGCCGATGACGCCGGCTGTGACACCGGCAAGCACGGCTTCAGAAAAACGCCGCCGCTCGTCGATCAAATCCTTGGCGGACAGTATCTCGTTACGCTGCGATTTCAGTTCCAGCAGCATCTTGTTGAAGGTGTCGCCGAGCGAGGCGACGTCGCCGTCGGAGGGCCGAACCGGCACGGCAACGTCGAGATTGCCGGTCGCGACCTCGTCGGCCGCGCCGATGAGCTGGCGGATCGGCCGCACCAGGCGGTCTGCCACGGCGATTCCGGTCCAGATGGCTGACAGAATGATGATCAGCGTCAGCGACAGGTAGGGAAGTGCGAACGCCACCTGCGAAGTGCGGCGATTGTCTTCCAGACCGCGATATTCGTCGGTGTTGGATCTGACAATCTGCCGCGCCTTGATCACCTCGGGATCGACGAGCCGGATGGTGTAGAGATAGAGCCCTTCGATCTCGCGCAGTTTGACGATTGCGCCCATGATGTTGCGCGTCTTCGGCTCGATCAGCACCGGCCTGCCGTCGGCGGCACTGCTCATGGCGCCTTCCGGCGGCTCCGGCATGGCAAAATCGGCGTCGGTCTTTGCGCTCATGACGAACGAACCGTCGGGCCTGACCAGTGCGGCATGGGCCAGCGAGCGTCCGACGGCTTCCTTGTTCATGAGATCGAGGAAGCCGGTTCGATCGAGGCCGTAGAGCGTACGGGAGGCGTCGAGATCGTAAGCCATCGACAGGGTTGTTCCCTGGAGATTGCGCGCGTTCTCCTGCACATAGGCATCGGCGATCGACAGCGACGAATTGACGATCGTCTTGGTACGGATCTCGAACCAGCGATCAAGGCCGATATCGAGTGTGATCGAGGCGATAATGGCCACCATGATGGCGGGAATCGCGGCGACCAGCGCGAACATCGCCACGATCCGCACATGCAGCCGCGACGCCGCCTTGCCGCGCCGGCGCGCCATCACGATACGATGCACTTCGCGGCCGACCAGTGCGATCAGAAACAGAATGAACGCCGCATTGAGGGCGATAAGCGCCAGCGTTGTCCTCTCGTCCGGCGTGATCGGCGTGGCGCCGACGAGGATGGCGAAGGAGATCGCCGCCGTAACCAGCGCACCGGCAATTGCCACCACGCCGGGCAGCGCAAGCAGCCGGCGCCCGTCCCGTGTGCCAGGTTCGCTGAAAAGCGCTTCGCTCGGTGTCGCTGCCTGTGGAGCCATGTCGCCGTCTAGAGCCAGTAATTGCGTCGGATGATGCAACGCATTGTGGCGATTATGCAACAAGTGTGACCTGGACGGAAATGTTTCGGCGATCGATCCCCCGAAAAGCTTCGCTCTGTCGCACCGGCCCGAAAACGGAATCGATTTTTCGGAAAGCACGATGCGCAAAGCTCAAAGTGTAGAGAGAACTTTGTACGTCCGAACGGACGCACGTCGCTCTAAACCTGCCTGGTCGATTTGTAGACGTTGACGCCGAGTTCGCGAATTTTCTTGCGCAGCGTGTTGCGGTTGAGCCCCAGGAGTTCCGCAGCCTTGATCTGGTTGCCGCGGGTTGCCGTCATCGAGGCCAGCACCAGCGGATATTCGACCTCGGAGAGAATGCGCTGATAGAGGCCGGCGGGCGGCAAATCGCCTGCGAAGGAAGCAAAATAGCGCTGCAGGAAAT
>NZ_RZSW01000212.1:0-9926 GCF_003997375.1 Mesorhizobium sp. M5C.F.Ca.IN.020.29.1.1
CTCTAACACTTTGAATCTCCGCATCGTACTTTCCGAAAATCGATTCCGATTTTCGGGTTTGATGCGGTAGAGCAAGGCCCAATCCGGAGCGCACGCCATGGCTGACCCCACCTACGACAGCAACAATATCTTCGCGAAAATCCTGCGCGGTGAAATACCGTCGCATCGCGTCTATGAAGATGACGCGATCGTTGCCTTCATGGATGTAATGCCGCAAGGGCCGGGTCATACGCTGGTTGTGCCGAAGGCGCAGTCGCGCAACCTGCTTGACGCGGACCCGGCAGTATTCGGCCCGCTCTTCGCCGTCGTGCAGAAGGTGGCGTTGGCGGTGAAGAAGGCCTTCGGCGCCGATGGTGTCACCATCCTGCAGTTCAACGAGCCTGCTTCGGGTCAGACCGTCTACCACCTCCATGTCCATGTCATTCCGCGCTTCCAGGGAATCCCTTTGAAGCCGCATAGCGGGCAGATGGAGAAACCGGAAGTGTTGACTGAGAACGCTGACAAGATACGAACAGAGCTGGGAAGCTGAAGCCGGGCGTCGCGCACAACGCCTCCAGCATCCACTACCTCTTTATCCAATAAAAAAGCCCCGTTTCCGGGGCTTTTTTAGTTTTCAGGCCATCACCCTTTGCGGGGCAGTTGCGGCACCAAGCTGCGCTTGCCGCCATCTTTGCCCTTGGGCTCCGCCTTCTGCGCGATCGCCTTTTTCGCGACGGGCTTCTTGCTGGCAGCCTTCTTGAGTTTCGGCGTGTCGTCCGGTTCTTCCTTCTTCGGCTTGACCGGCGCCTCGTCGGCGAGCGACTCGAGCTTCAGGCCGGTCTCGCCGGTCTCCTTCTTCTCGACGGTGACACGCACCGTGCCGCCCTTCTTGAGCTTACCGAACAGCACCTCGTCGGCCAGCGGCTTCTTGATGTGCTCCTGGATGACGCGGCCGAGCGGCCGTGCTCCCATGCGCTCGTCGTAGCCCTTCTCGGCCAGCCAGGCGATCGCTTCCTGCGACAGGTCGAAGGTGACGCCACGCTCGGAGAGCTGGGCCTCGAGCTGCATGACGAACTTCTGCACCACCTGGTGGATGACCGGAACCGGCAGCGAGCCGAACGGGATGATCGCATCGAGACGGTTGCGGAATTCCGGCGTGAACAGCCGGTTGATCGCCTCGACATCGTCGCCTTCGCGTTTGGTCGAGCCGAACCCGATCGCCGCGCGTTGCGCATCCGAGGCGCCCGCATTGGTGGTCATGATCAGGATGACGTTGCGGAAGTCGATCTGCTTGCCGTTGTGGTCGGTCAGCTTGCCGTGGTCCATGACCTGCAGCAGGATGTTGAACAGGTCCGGATGCGCCTTCTCGACCTCGTCCAGCAACAGCACGCAATGCGGATGCTGGTCGACGCCGTCGGTCAACAGGCCACCCTGGTCGAAGCCGACATAGCCGGGAGGCGCGCCGATCAGCCGCGAGACGGTGTGGCGTTCCATATATTCCGACATGTCGAAGCGGATCAGCTCGACACCGAGCGAGGCGGCGAGTTGCTTTGCCACTTCGGTCTTGCCGACGCCGGTCGGTCCCGAGAACAGGTAGGAGCCGATCGGCTTCTCCGGTTCGCGCAGGCCGGCCCGCGCCAGTTTGATCGCCGAGGTCAATGCCGTGATCGCGGTGTCCTGACCGTAGACGACACGTTTCAACTCAACGTCGAGACCGGCCAGCACCTTCTCGTCGTCGGCGGAAACCGTCTTCGGCGGAATGCGGGCGATGGTGGCGATCGTCGCTTCGATCTCTTTGATGCCGATAGTCTTCTTTCGCTTGGCCTCCGGCACCAGCATCTGCGAGGCGCCGGTCTCGTCGATCACGTCGATTGCCTTGTCCGGCAGCTTGCGGTCGTTGATGTAGCGCGCCGACAGTTCGACCGAAGCCTTGATCGCCTCGGCCGTGTAGCGAACCTTGTGGAACTCCTCGAAATACGGCTTCAGTCCCTTCATGATTTCGATGGCGTCCTCGATGGTCGGCTCGTTGACGTCGATCTTCTGGAAGCGCCGCACCAAAGCGCGGTCCTTCTCGAAAAACTGGCGGAACTCCTTGTAGGTGGTCGAGCCGATGCAGCGGATCGTTCCGGACGACAGCGCCGGCTTCAACAGGTTCGACGCATCCATGGCGCCGCCCGACGTCGCCCCTGCCCCGATCACGGTGTGGATCTCGTCGATGAACAGAACCGCGCCCGGATAGTCCTCAAGTTCCTTGACGACCTGCTTCAGCCGCTCCTCGAAATCGCCGCGATAGCGGGTGCCGGCCAGCAATGTTCCCATGTCGAGCGCAAAGATGGTGGCGTTGTGCAGCACTTCCGGCACGTCACCCTCGACGATGCGCTTGGCAAGGCCCTCGGCGATCGCCGTCTTGCCGACGCCGGGGTCGCCGACATAGAGCGGATTGTTCTTGGAGCGGCGGCACAGCACCTGGATGGTGCGGTTGATCTCGGACCCGCGGCCGATCAGCGGATCGATTTTGCCGGCCTTGGCCTTGTTGTTCAGATTGATGCAATAGGCGGTGAGCGCGTCCTGCTGCTGCTTTTTCTTGCCGCCGTCCTCTTGCGGCTCGGCGCCGCTCTGGCCGCCCTGCTCGTCGTCGGCGCCGCGCGGCGACCGCGTCTCGGATGCGCCGGGACGCTTGGCGATGCCATGCGAAATGTAGTTGACCGCGTCGTAGCGGGTCATCTGCTGTTCCTGCAGGAAATAGGCGGCATGGCTCTCACGCTCGGCGAAGATCGCAACGAGCACGTTGGCGCCGGAGACTTCCTCGCGGCCGGACGACTGCACATGGATCACCGCGCGCTGGATGACGCGCTGGAAACCGGCCGTCGGCTTGGAATCCTCGTCGTAGCCGGTGACGAGATTGTCGAGCTCGGTGTCGATATAGGTGAGAACCGTGTGCTTCAACTCGTCGAGATCGACGTTGCAGGCGCGCATGACCGCGGCCGCCTCGGTGTCGTCGATGAGAGCGAGCAGCAAATGTTCAAGGGTTGCGTATTCGTGGTGCCGCTCATTGGCGAGCGTCAGCGCCTGGTGAAGCGCCTTTTCCAGGCCTTGGGAGAAAGCCGGCATGTTACCTCACTTCTTCTCCATCACGCATTGCAGCGGATGCTGATTCTGTCGGGCGAAATCCATGACCTGAGACACTTTGGTCTCGGCCACCTCGAATGTATAGACCCCGCACTCGCCCACTCCATGATTGTGAACATGTAGCATGATGCGTGTGGCGGCTTCACGGTCCTTCTGGAAAAAACGCTCCAGTACGTGAACCACGAATTCCATGGGCGTATAGTCGTCGTTGAGAATGAGGACCCGATAAAGGCTAGGCTTCTTGGTCTTGGTTTTGGTGCGCGTGATGACAGCCGTGCCGCGACCGGCCTCATTGCCGTCGTTGCCGTTTTGCATCCGCACCACATCTCTCATGGCAGTCAAACCAATCGTCACGTAGCCCTGCCTTTTCGAATCCCCATATGAGTTCGACATGTAGGTCTTCGATGAACGATTTTAAGCCCTTCTGTTTAGCTGACAATATGGCTAGGTGGCCAAACTTGGCCGATTTTCGAAATCGTGAAGGCGGCAGAGCCCCCTGATTTCAAGTTGCCATGAAAAAACCCGGCCGCGCGTTCGCGACCGGGTCTGTCTTGCAGGCCCGAGGGCCATCTTCACATTATAGCGAGATTACTTCGCTTTTGCGACGATTGATTCGAACGGCTTATAGGCTTCTTTGGCGAGTTCGGCATAGAGATCGCCTATCTTGGTCGCTTCGGCGACGAAGGCTTCGTACGACTGCTTGGCAAAATCGGACTGGATCTCGATCGCCTTCTCCAGCGACTTGGCCGACAACAGTTTCTCGGCTGCTGCGCTCCCGGCCTCGAAGCTTTTCTTGGTGTACTCGCCCGCCTCGGTGGCGATGGCCTGCGCACCCTTGGAAAGGGATGCGAAGCTCTTCAAGCCGGTGTCGGCAAACTCCTTGCCGTACTTGCTGAAATCTTCATAGGTCTGGGTCATTTCACGCTCCCTTGACAGTTGCCGTTGAACGGTGGACGCGCCCTGTCCGGGGGCCGCGTTGTGCAATGCAAGTTATATATTGTGCACTGCACAAAAAGTCAATGTTTCGCCGAGCGCGGTTCCGGGCGACCGGCCCGGCGTGCAGGCCCAGCCACCGGCAATCGCTAAAATTCAAATAAAGAGAAGCTCAAGCTCGAAGAAAATGGTGAACACGATGGTTACCATAAACGGATTGGTAACGCTGACCGCGATAGCTTGGCTCGAAGTGAGGCAGGACCTTTGCCGCCTCCAGCAACAAAAAATTCAAAGGAACTATCGGTGCGTCAGGCGTTGTCGGGCATTCTCTCCAAATCCGCGTCCTCTTTGAAAACGATCATGATCCTCGCTTTGGCGATGACATTCGTCGTTGCCGACGCTGCTTCATCCATGGCAGCGAGGTCGGCGGCCATCGTCATCGATGCCAAAACCGGCAAGGTGCTATATTCTTCGAATGCCGATGGTCGGCGCTATCCGGCCTCGCTCACCAAGATGATGACGCTTTACCTGGCCTTCGAGGCCATGGCGAACGGCAAGATCAGCAAGAACTCCCGGGTCGTCTTTTCGGCCAATGCTGCTGCTGAACCGCCGACGAAACTCGGCGTCAGACGGGGCGGCGCGATCACGGTCGAGACCGCGATCCTGTCGATGGTGACCAAGTCGGCAAACGACTCGGCGACGGCGCTCGGCGAGCTTCTCGGCGGCAATGAAGCCAATTTCGCCCATATGATGACAGCCAAGGCGCGGGCGCTGGGCATGAAGGGGACCGTTTTCCGCAACGCCCACGGCTTGCCAAACCCCGGTCAGTTCACGACCGCGCGCGACATGGCGGTGCTCGGCATCGCGCTACGGGAGCATTTTCCCCAATATTACGGCTATTTCTCGCAGCGTTCCTTTCTCTACGGCCGGAGGCGCATCAACGGCCATAACCGCCTGCTTGGGCGCATCAAGGGCGTCGACGGCATCAAGACCGGTTACACCCGCGCCTCCGGCTACAATCTCGTTTCCTCGGTCGACGACGGCGATCGCCGCATCGTGGCGGTGGTGATAGGCGGGAAATCCGGCGGCAGCCGCGACAACCAGATGGCCGCATTGATCAGAACCTACATGCCGAAGGCGTCGTCGCGCGGCAGCGGCATGCTGGTCGCCAAGGCCGGCGGCGGCAACCCGATCAGCGCCCTGGCAAAAGTGTTCCTGCCCAAGCGCGACGCGCCGACGCCGGACAGCCGGCCGGACGACGATGCCCCGGACGATGATGCCATTGCCTCGCTAGTTGAGGAAACCGACCCCGCCGTTGAAGAAGCCACCCCCGTCGTCCAGACCAGGCCCGTCTCTCAGACCAAGAAGGTCGACACAGTGGCCGCGGCCACGGCGGACGATGTCGCGACGGCAAGGGTCGCAGCAGCCTACGCCGAACCGGCGGCGGTCGATCCCGTCAACACGGCATCGGTCCCGTCCGGCTGGGCAGTCCAGGTCGCCTCTTCGCCAAAACAATCCGAAGCCCAGGCTCTCCTGGACGAGACGAGCAAGCAGGCGCCTTCGATCCTCGCCGATGCCACAGGTTTCACCGTCGCCTTCGAAAAGGACGGCGTCACCTATTACCGCGCCCGGTTCGGCTTTGGTTCGAAGACTGCTGCCTGGAAAGCCTGCAACGCCCTGAAGAAAAAGAAAATCGAGTGCTACGCCGTCCAGCAGTAGACGGCGTCGAAAACATCTCCCGGAAAAATTCTGCGTCGAAGGAGACTAGTTGTGATTGGAGAGCAAGACGTCCTTGGCTTCATTGATCCGCGCCGCCAGAAAAGACGTGCCGCCGATATCGGGGTGCAGGCGCTGCATCAGGCGGCGGTGCGCCTTGCGGACATCCGCCGCGGCGGCCCCCGCTTCAAGACCAAGGATCTTGTAGGCCTCCTCCTTAGTCATGGCGCCCGAACCTGGCGAAACACCCAGCCCTTCGCCACCATTCGCCTCAGCGTCTTTGCGCCAGATGGGAAATCTGCCGTCAAGATACGTCTCTAGCAACTGGCGGCTCTCCGGGTCGCCGGGGAGTTCGCGATAAAGTTGCTGCAACTCCGAAAGGCTCATCGTGCCAAGCATCTTGCCTTCATGGCGGCCGGCGAGCACGAGCCCCTCCAGATTGCCGGTATCGTGATCAAGCTCCATTTCGAGTGCCGCGGTGCGCACCGTCGAATGCTTGCCCGGCTCCAGTTTCGCCGTCGGCCGCTTCATCCGCATGGAGCCATACCAGGCGAGCGCCGTCGACAGGATCAAGCCGCCGATACCTTCGCGTCCGACCAGAAGCACGGCGACGCCGATCAGCGCCAGCAGGACGGGCCCAAGTGTCCTCATCCCGCTTGCGAGTCTCGCGGGGTCGGCGCGGAGAAAGATCGTGGCCACGCCGAGCAGCACCAAAAGCAACGCCACGAATGCGATAATCGCGCCCATTATTTTCTGCTGCTCCGCAGATGCTCGATCATCAGCCGGTCTTCCGGCCTGCCCCTGGCCTCCAGCGCCTTCAGCCCGCCGGTTGCAAACACGGCGACCGCCGAAAGCAGGCTGGCCAAGGTTGCGGCGGCCCGCCGATCAAATCGGAACCAAGCACCTTTGGTCAGCCGCGCAATCTCCTTAAATGCCTTTTCTGCGCCGGCATCATGGCCCTCCTGAAAGACGAAGACAGGAACGCCGTGCAGGCCGAGGCTGCCGGCCTTTTCGGCCAGATCGTCTATGTTTTCTTCCATCGCGTCGCCGATATAGACCAGCGCATTCACCCTGGCCGCCGCCGTCTGTTTCAGCGCATGGGCGAGAACCTTGCCGATCTGGGTTTGGCCGCTGCGGCATTCGATCCGCGTCATCAGCTGCTTCAGCGCGTCCGTATCGGTGACGAATCCAGATGAGCGGCACTCGCCAAGACCACGAAAATAAACCAATTGAACCTTCAGCGCTCCGGCCTTGCCGACGGCGTCGAACATCTCGCCCTGCAGCGCACAGGCAAGGTCCCAGGTCGGCTGGCGGCTCATCGTCGCGTCGAGCGAGAGTATCAGCCTGCCTGAACCGGTCGCGGACGCAGCGAGCGTCCTTGCCTGACGGATAAAGGCGTCGATCTCGCCAGTGCTTGATTGGGACTCGACCGGCGCAGGATTGGCCTTTGCGGGCACGGGCTGCTTCTTGTCGCTCATGACATTCAAGATGTGGCGTTGTCGCACAGCTTGCAAGCCCAGCATGAGGCGATCTGGAGGGCCAGCGATCACGGCAGCTTTGAATTTGGAGGACCTTCCTAGAGAAGGCCGAGATCGGCAAGCTCGCGCCTGAGTTTCGGCGGCATCTCGACCAATCCCGCTTTACCCTTGCCGAGATCGGCCGGTGCGTCCGACGGTTTCAGGTAGCGCCAGCCTTGAAAGGCGCGGCGCGGCTGCCACTCGGTGCGCACCACCGCGGGATCGAGCATCAGATGACAGCGGCCGATGCCCTCGTCATCGGTGAAAGGACGGATTTCCGTGATCAACTGGCGGCATTGCACATTGCCCTTGATCACCCAGTAGAGCGAACCGCCATCGGTGACCTCGGCGCCGCGCGTCGGCATCATGCGGGTGGTGTGGTATTGCTCGACCGGTTCACCGGCGCGCCGCCGTTCGTCGAGGCGGAAGGCAATCCACTCTTCGAGATCTTCAACGCTGTCGCAGCCGACGCAGAGCTTTATGAGATTAAGAGACATGAATTAAGGTTTAGTCCGGCGTGCGAAGGCGTCAACGGCCTGGTCGACTTTCTCCACAGTGCCAGTCTTCGCAGTGCTGTTCTCCACAGTGCCAATCCCCAGTGCAAAGTTTGGCTCAGCATTCCACGATATTGACGGCCAGTCCGCCGAGGCTGGTTTCCTTGTATTTCTCGTTCATGTCGAGGCCGGTCTGGCGCATTGTCTCGATCGCGGCATCGAGCGGCACGAAGTGAACGCCGTCGCCCTTGATGGCCAGCGAAGCAGCAGTCACCGCCTTGACGGCGCCGAGTGCGTTACGCTCGATGCAAGGCACCTGCACCAGCCCGCCGACCGGATCGCAGGTCATGCCGAGATGATGTTCAAGCGCGATCTCGGCGGCGTTCTCGACCTGCTCGGGCGTGCCGCCCATCACGGCGCACAGCCCCGCTGCCGCCATCGCCGAGGCCGAACCGACCTCGCCCTGACAGCCGACTTCGGCGCCCGAGATCGAAGCGTTGGTCTTGATGATGCCGCCGATCGCTGCCGCGGTCAGCAGGAAATCGCGGATGCTCGGCTGGTCGGCCTCGGGATGGAAATGCAGCCAGTAGCGCAGCACCGCGGGCAGCGTGCCTGCAGCACCGTTGGTCGGCGCGGTGACGACGCGCCCGCCGGCGGCGTTCTCCTCATTCACCGCCATGGCATAGATCGACAGCCAGTCGTTGGCGAGCAGCGGATTGGGCCGGTTCTGCCGCCACTGCTCCTGCAGCTTGTCATGCAATTGCCGCGCGCGTCGGCGCACCTTCAGCCCGCCCGGCATGATGCCGTCCTGCGACAGGCCACGCTCGATGCAGCTCTTCATGGCGCTCCAGATGCCGTCGAGGCCGGCGTCGAGTTCCTCGCGCGGCATCTGCGTCTCTTCGTTGACGCGCTTCATGTCGGCGATGGAAAGGCCGCTTTTCGCCGCCATCGACAGCATCTCGACGGCGTTCTTGAAGGGGTATGGAACCTTCTTGCCTTCCGTCTTCACCGAGCCCTTCACCTTCATCCGCTGCAGCTCCTCCTCGGAAACCACGAAGCCGCCGCCGATGGAATAATAGATGCGTTTGAGCAGCAGGCGGTCGTCAGCATCATAGGCGAAAAAAGCCATGCCGTTGGCGTGGCCGGAAAGCGGCGTCTTGCGATCCAGTACCAGATCCGTCGCCGGGTCGAAGCGATAGGAGGGATGGCCGGGCGGCGAAATCCGCTTGTGGGCGGCGATACGGTCGACGATGTTGTCCGCCTGATCGGGGTCCACCGTCTGCGGCGTCTGGCCGGCAAGCCCGAGCACGACGGCGCGATCGGAACCATGGCCGATGCCGGTATAGGCAAGCGAGCCGTGCAGGCTGGCGGCGATGCGGTCGACCTTGGCGCCGGCCGGGCGTGGCCAGTCATCTCCCGCGACCTCGTCGAGAAAACGCCGCGCAGCTGTCATCGGTCCCATCGTGTGCGAACTCGATGGTCCAATGCCGATCTTGAACAGGTCGAAAACCGAAAGGAACACGCGCCGCTGTCTCCTATTGGAATTTACATATAGGAATTCCTGTGATGTTTCCGCTCTTTCGAAGATCGCGGCGCTGCACCTGCCGACCTTGTTTGCTCCGGCAGCGACATCGTTGCGTTCCGCCATCGAAGCGGCGCCACCGCTTGTGGTAAAAGGGTCGCATGGGCGATTCCTTTCATTTGTCGACGGCCGACCTCGTGGCGCTGGCCTTCTTCCTTTTCGTATGGGTGCTGCATACGCTCGCATCCGACGGGAAGCTGGTCAGCCGCATGTCGCTGACGACAGCGATGAACGTCCAGCGCGAAGCCTGGATGCGGACCATGGCCGAACGCGAGATCCGCATCGTCGACACCGCCATTATGGCAGGTCTTCAACAGGGAACCGCCTTCTTCGCCTCCAGTTCGCTGATTGCGATCGGCGGCTGTTTTGCCTTGGTCGGCGCCTCCGATCAGGTTGTTTCGATGCTGAGCGATCTGCCGCTCGGCGCGACATCATCCCGCTCCGCCTTTCAGATGAAGGTGTTCGGATTGGTGCTGATCCTTGCCTATTCCTTTTTCAAGTTCGGCTGGGCCTACCGGCTGTTCAACTACTGCTCGATTCTGATCGGAGCTGTGCCGATTCCGCATGGCGAGGCCT
>NZ_RZSW01000213.1:0-9893 GCF_003997375.1 Mesorhizobium sp. M5C.F.Ca.IN.020.29.1.1
CAGCGTCCATAGTGCGGTAGCTGCCCATCCGCGACAGCAAGAGATAAGGCAGCGTCTGCAGCGAGTCGCTGCCGAATAGGGCAATGACGCCGAGATCGCCGAGCGACAAAGCCATCGCGAACGCGAAACCGGTGGCGAGCGGCCGCCGCAGCGACGGCCAGTCGACCAGCCGGAACCGGTCCCAGCCCGAAATGCCAAGCAGTAAACAGAGCCGTTCGTGGCGTTCGCTCGCCGCATCATAGCCGGGGCGAATGGCGCGGATGGCAAACGGCATCGCCATCACCGCGTTGACGGCGACGACCATGACAGGGGCTATGGCAAAGACATCGCTGAAAGTACGCAGGAGGAGGAACCAGCCGGCGCCGATTACGATGGGCGGCACGACGAGGACGAGGCCGGCGCCGGTATCGGTGGCGTATTCGAGCAGCGTCTTGGCGTCGACGCGACGCCTCAAGGCCAGCGCCCGTCGTGCCATGACGAGCGACAGCGACAGCGCCACTGAAAGCAGCGCCGCCAGCAAGGCGAGCACGGCGCTGGTCAGCGTTGCCTGCCGCACCGCGCGCTCGGCCGCCAGCCGGCCGAGATCGGCGCCAAGGCCTGACGTCACCGTGGCCGCCATCGGCCCGGCGACGAACAGCAATGCCAGAACGATCAATGCTGCGTTCAGCGCGGTCTCGGCCGTACCAGCCGAAAGATACCGGCGCGGTGCCACCGGCAGGTTGGCGTCGCCGACGGTGTTGGCGCCAAGCCGCATCAATGCAAGCACCACGATGAAGGTCAGCGCGATCTGCAGCAGTGTCAGCGTCACCGCGCGGGCAGGATCGAAATCGAAACGCAGCGCCTGATAGATGGCGACCTCCAGTGTCGTCGCGCCCGGCCCACCGCCCAGCGTGAGCACGATGGTAAAGGATGTGATGCAGAGCATGAAGACAAGCCCGGCGACCCCTGGCAGTGCCGCACGCAGCGTCGGCCATTCGATCAACCGGAATGCGGGCCTGGCGCCCATGCCGAGCTGGCTTGCCAGCCGCCACTGGTCGGCCGGCACTGTCGCCAGCGCCTCGAGGAACAGCCGCGTCGCCAGCGGCAGATTGAAGAAGACATGGGCTACGAGGATGCCGGACAGGCCGTATATGCCCGGCCAGCCCTGACCGCCAATCGCGGTGAGCACGCCGGCGAAATAGCCGGCACGGCCATAGAGAGCCAGAATGCCGAGTGCGGCGACGATGGCCGGCAGCGCAAGCGGCACGGCGAAGAGCTGCAGGATCAAGCCACGACCAAAGAAGCGCGGATGCCGCGACAGCGCCCGCGCAACGAACAGCGCCGGCACGACGGAAAGCAGTGTCGACAGCAAAGCCTGCCACAGCGTGAAACGGGCGACACGGAAGAGGTAGGAATCGAAAGTCGACGCGGCGCCGGTCGGGTTGCGTGTAGCTTCAAGGATGAGCCCGGCGAACGCTCCGCCGATCAGCAGCGCAACAGCGGCAAGCGCGATGGTGCCTGCGGTGACGCGGGGATCGGCAGGATATCCGGTATGCATGCCGCCCTGCCTGGTTCAACGATCGTCGAAGCAGAAAATATGGCTGAGGCCGAGTTCCCGCCCACGCCCCTCTGTCCTGCCGGACAGAGGGGGGCACCGTAAAGTGATCATCTTTCAATCACAAGCTACTTGCTCATCACCGACAGCCATTCGTCGACCCAGGCCTTGCGGTTGGCGGCGACCTCTTCGGGGCTGAACAGCAAAGTCTTGGTCGGCTTGACGAGCTTGTCGAAGGCCGGATTGAGCGGCTTGTCAGTTTTGCCGGCAGGAAACATCCAGTTGGTCTCGGGGATGACATCCTGGAATTTCGGCCCGGTCATGAAAGTCAAGAACTGTTTCGCCAACGGGTTCTTCGCACCCGTGGTGGTTATGCCGGCAACCTCGATCTGCAGATACTCGCCCTCCTCGAAGGACGCCGCCTGATAGCGTTCGGTGTTTTCGGCGACCATGTGATAGGCCGGCGACGTGGTGTAGGACAGCACCATCGGCGCCTCACCCTTGGTGAACAGGCCATAGGCCTCGCTCCAGCCCGGCGTCACGGTGAGCACCTTTGCCTTAAGCTTGGCCCAGGCTTCCGGCGCCTTGTCGCCATAGACCGACCTCACCCACAACAGCAGGCCGAGACCGGGCGTCGAGGTGCGCGGATCCTGGATGACGATCTTCTCATCGGCATTGCCGTCGACCAATTCCTCCAGGCTCTTCGGCGGGGTCTTTAGCTTTTCGGTGTCGTAGACGACGGCGAAATAGCCATAGTCGAACGGCACGAAAATATTGTCGCTCCAGCCACCCGGCACATTGACGTCGATGACGACGCCATGCGGCGAAAACAGGCCGGTGGCCTTGGCTTCCGCCGTCAGATTGGTGTCGAGGCCGAGCACGATGTCGGCCTTGGTTGCGGCGCCTTCCAGCTTGACGCGGTTGAGCAGGGCGACGCCGTCGGCGACCGCGACGAATTCGAGAATACAGCCGCATTCGGCCTCGAAGGCCTTCTTCACCGCGGGGCCTGGACCCCAGTCGGCGGTGAAGCTCTCATAGGTATAGACGGTGAGTTTTTCCTGCGCGGATGCCGGCCCGATGCCGGCGAGAAGGGCCGCCGCAAGCAGCATTGCCGAAACAAGAGTGGATAAAAACGTGCGCATCGGCGCCTCCTTCGTTCACGTTGAAAGGAATTGAGGCGTCGGGCTGTCCGAAACGTCTAATCCCTCCGCCGGTACAAACCGGATCAGGTTCAGCGGGTTGGCATGGTTGCCTCTCAGCTGGTCCGCGAAGATCGCGTCCAGCACCCCGTTAGAGCGTTTCGACACATAGGCCCGGCCCAGGTGTGGCGCAAGCGGAAGTTTGCCGGGCATCCGGAACGCGGCCTTCCGTTTCGCAAGCAGGGCTGGTAAGGGCCACGCATATGAGCAAATTCACCATCCTGCTTGGCGGCGATCTTATCCGCACGCCGCTGCTCGACCGCCAGGTCGCTGGCACGCGTGTCATCGCCGCCGACGCCGGCATGAGCCATGCCCGGACGCTGAGCCTGACGCCGGAACTCTGGGTCGGCGACTTCGATTCGGTGCCGGCGGATCTGCCGGACGAGCTGGCCGCCGTGCCCCGGCAGGTGTTTCCGGCAGAAAAGGACAAGACCGACGGCGAACTGGCTATCGCCGCCGCGCTCGAACGCGGCGCGACCAGCCTCGTGCTTGCCGGCGCGTTCGGTGGCAAGCGGACCGACCACGCCTTCTTGCACCTGGCGCTCAGCCTCCGACTGGCCGAGGCAGGGACGGACGTGCTTTTGACCAGCGGCGCACAGGAAGGCACCCCCTTGCTTCGCGGAAAGGCCGGCTTCGACTACGCCGATGGCACGCTGTTTTCGATTCTCGGCTTTTCCGACCTTTCCGGCCTGAGCGTGACCGGCGCCAAATGGCCGCTGAACCATATCGAGGTGGCGTTCGGCTCGTCGCTGACCATTTCCAATGAGGTCAAGGGCCGGCTCGAAATCGCGCTGGGCAGCGGCCGCGCGCTGTTGCTCGCCCACCCATTCCCCCTTACCGAAAGCTGACATGGCGCCGCCACTTCTCAATCTCGACGGGATAAAACTGACCTTCGGTGGCACGCCGCTGCTCGACGGAGCGGAACTGACGGCGTCGGCGGGCGACAAGATCGCTTTGGTCGGCCGCAACGGCTCGGGCAAGTCGACGTTGCTCAAGATCGCTGCGGGATTGATCGAGCCGCAGGACGGCGAGGTGTTCCGCCAGCCTTCGGCGACAGTGCGCTACCTGCCGCAAATGCCCGACATGGACGGTTTCGCCAGCGTCCGCGCCTACGTCGAGGCGGGGCTCGGACCCGCCGACGATCCCTACCGCGCCACCTATCTGATGGAGCACCTCGGCCTGTCCGGCGAGGAACCGCCGAACGATCTCTCCGGCGGCGAGGCGCGCCGTGCTGCCCTCGCCCGCGGCATGGCGCCGGAGCCCGACATTCTCCTCCTTGATGAGCCGACCAACCATCTCGACCTGTCGGTCATCGAGTGGCTGGAGGAGGAGCTTGCCCGCACCTCTTCGGCGCTGATCGTCATCTCGCACGACCGCCGTTTCCTCGAGCGCGTGTCACGCGCCACTGTCTGGCTCGATCGCGGCCAGACCCGCAGGCTCGACAAGGGCTTTGGCCATTTCGAGGAATGGCGCGACAACGTGCTGGAAGAAGAAGAGCGCGAGCAGCACAAGCTTGGCCGCCAGATCGTACGCGAGGAGCACTGGTTGCGCTACGGCGTGACGGCAAGGCGCAAGCGCAACATGCGCCGGCTCGGCGAACTGCAGACCATGCGCCAGCGTTTTCGTGGCCATCGCGGCGCCGAGGGTGCGGCGACCATGGTGGCCAGCGACGCCGCCGAATCCGGCAAGCTGGTGATCGAGGCCAAGAACATCGAGAAGAGCTTTGGCGATCTTACCGTCGTCAAGGGCTTCTCGACCCGCATCCAGCGCGGCGATCGTGTCGGCCTGGTCGGCCCGAACGGCGCCGGCAAGACGACGCTGCTGAAGATGCTGACCGGCGAATTGAAGCCGGACTCAGGCTCGGTGCGGCTCGGCACCAATCTGGAGGTCGCCACGCTCGACCAGAAGCGCGAGGCGGTCGACCCGGCCGAAACGCTGGCGCAATACCTCACCGACGGGCGCGGCGAGAACCTTGTCATCAATGGCGAGCAGCGCCACGTCGTCTCCTATATGAAGGATTTCCTGTTCAAGCCGGAACAGGCGCGCACGCCGGTGCGCGAGCTTTCGGGCGGCGAGCGGGCGCGGCTGCTGCTCGCCCGTGTGCTGGCGCGGCCGGCAAACCTGCTGGTGCTCGACGAGCCGACCAACGATCTCGACATGGAGACACTGGAACTGCTTCAGGAACTGGTCGCCGGTTTTGCCGGTACCGTCATCCTGGTCAGCCACGACCGCGATTTCCTGGATCGCACGGTGACCAGCCTGATCGCGCCGGACGGCGGCGGCCGCTGGATCGAATATGCCGGCGGCTATTCCGACATGCTGGCGCAGCGCGGCGGCACCAGGCTGGACAACCGCAAGGCACTGCCGCCAAAGGCGGAGACCAGCGAAGTGGCGGCGGCAGGCAGGACCGAAGCAGCTGCGCCGAAGGGTCCAGCAAAGAAACTGTCGTTCAAGCAGAAATTCGCGCTGGAATCACTGCCGAAGAAGATCGAGGCGGTGAACGCCTCGATCTCACGGCTGGAGAACAACATCGCCGACCCGGCCTATTACGAGCGCGACCCGGCCTCATTCCAGAAGACCATCGCCGCGCTCGGTAAGGAGCGCGCCACGCTGGCAGCGCTCGAGGAGGAATGGCTGGAGCTGGAGATGCTGCGCGAGGAGATGGAGGGGTAGGGATTTCACGCGTGTTCTTATGCGCCTATCTTATGCGCATGAATGGGAGCTGCTCCATGTTTCAATCGACTCCAAAAGGCCAACGAAAATCGGTCAACACCTCCATCGATTCCAGATTGATCGAAGACGCCAAGGCGCTCGGTATTGACATATCTCGCGTCGCCGAGGAGGGTATCGCCAAGGCGATTTCAGCCGAAAAAACGCGGCGGTGGCAGGAGGAAAACAGGGAGACGATCGAGAGCTCTAACGACTATGTCAGGCGCAACGGACTGCCACTGGCCAAGTACCGGCCGTTTTGATGGCGCGTTACGAATTCTACGGGAGAGCTGAAGGCGACGGCTATCTGCTCGACGTTCAGGCTGATCTTCTTAAAAGTCTAAACACAAGGGTTGTCATCCCGTTGATGCCGCCCAACAGGCCCCGGTGCCGGGCCGCCGGCTGAACCCCACCTTCACGATCAACGGCAGTGACCATGTCATGGTCACTCAATTCATATCAGCCTTGATGGGCTTCTGAATTGCCTGCTGCCGAAGGAAATCTTTCCAGTCGTCACGACGACATCGGGGCCGCACTCGACATGCTGTTCCAAGGCTTCTGAGCCAAGGGGCGCGTTGAGGCTGGTGAGCCGGCCTCAGCCCGCCGTCTTTGTTTGCCAGGCCTTCAGCGCCTCGTCGAACACCTTCTCGCCGGGAATGCCCTTTTCCATGGTGAGCAGCGCCCGCCGTCCGGTCTTGTAGACGACCGGCACGTCGATCCAGTTCTGCCCCCGGAGCAGGGTCAGATTGGCGTCTTCGTCCGCCTTGGTGTCGTTGAGAGCGACCAGGAAGAAGCCGTCGGCGATCTTGGCCGGGATGCCGATCAGCGGGCTGCCGGCATCCTGTTCAGAGCCCTTCATGGCGACGCGCAGGATATTGTCGACGCCGCCGCCGTCGAAACCATCGGGCGTCAGGAAAATCATCTCGATGATATGGCTGGCCGGCAGTGTCTGGTCGGTGTTGCGGCGGATGGTCATGCGCAGCTGCACGTCCTTGCCCGGAATGCTCGCTTCGGCGCGGATTGCCGGCTCGGGCGGCAAATTGCCGCCGGGCGATTCCTGCACCAGCGACCAGACGATACTGCCGGGCTCGGCCGAGCCTTGGGCGGTGCTGGTACGCTCCTCGTAGAAGATTGCCTTTTGGCCGACCGCCAGCGCGGTTTCCGCAGGCGCGGCTGTCGGCGCGGCCGGCGCAGCACCCGGGGCCGGCGCTGCCGGGGCGGCTGCGCTATCGGTCGGCGCCGCCGGCGCCGGCGTTGCTTCATCGGCAGGCGGTGTTGTGGGGGCAGCGCCCGGCGTGGCGGGCGCAGTCGTGGCTGGCGTATCGCCGGCCGGCGCTGTAGGCGCAGGTGCGGCCGGCGGCGGTGTGGTCAGTGCTGCGACGGATTCGCCCTCTCCGATACTGCTTTGTTCTGAAGCGGGGCCGGGATCGACCTCACCGCCCTCCGGTGTCAGCCGCTGGGTGAACTTTGTGCCCTCGGCATCCGTTGGAGCCGCGGCGGCCGGGGGCCTTGCCGCGGCCTCGGTAGCCGGCTCGGCCGGGGTCGGCTTCACCAACGGTTCTATGGTTGCAACAGTCGTGCTGTTGAGACCCATCATGTTGCTGAACGCGTCCTTGTTCAGCCAGACGCCATAGCCGCCGCCGGCGATGACGAGCAAAGCGACGACAGCGGCGATCAGCCCGCCATAGCTGCGCTTGCGCTCGGCAGGACGCAGACGCTGAAAGGTGTCCGGCGCCGGCTCCTCGTCGTTGGGAAAGACATCGTCTCGAAACGTATCGCTCTTCTCGTCCGCCGCCGGAAAATCCGCGTCCGAAGGCACCGCATCGGTGCGCTCTGGCGGAGAAGCAACGGATGGCGGTTTTTGCCAATTCGGCGCGGCTTTGGCGGCAGGCGCCGGCTGCCATGTCGGCTCGGTCTTTGCCGGTTGCCATCTCGGCTCGGCCTTTTCCGGCTGCCGGACGTGGCTGGGTTGGTTCTTGTTGCGGTCGATGGAGGAGAAGATGTCCTCCAGCTCCGACAGCGGATCGGATGCCGGCGCAGGCTTGGCGTACTCCCGCTCGACGCTGGCGATGGCGTCCTCCAGGGTGCGCTTATGCTGGGCAACGACCGAAGGCGCCAGCGGCGGTATGTTCTTGGCCAGCTTGTCCGCGATCGTCGAACGGGCCTTGTCATAGACCCTCGCGCGTATCTCCGGCGTCGGGTTGTCGAGTTTATCGAGCGTCTTTTTCAGAGCACCAACAAAATCTGCCATGCTTCAGTTGACCTGCATTTCGTTTCTGGGCCGGCCCCCGCAAATCGGCCGCGATGCCCGGAACGGCTGAGAATCTAGTCTTGAAACGGATCGGTCACAAGTATTGTGTCGTCCCGTTCAGGGCTGGTGGAAAGGAGTGCGACCGGCGCGCCGATCAGCTCCTCGATGTGACGGACATATTTGACTGCCTGGGCCGGCAGATCGTTCCAGCTTCTGGCGCCGGCGGTGGTGCCTTTCCAGCCCTCCAGCGTCTCGTAGACTGGTTCGACGCGCCCCTGCGCACCCTGGCTGGCCGGTAGATAATCGATCGTCTCGCCATCGAGACGGTAGCCGGTGCAGACCTTAATCTCGTCCAGCCCGTCGAGCACGTCGAGCTTGGTCAGCGCAATGCCCTTGATGCCGTTGACGGCCACGGCCTGACGAACCAGCACGGCATCGAACCAACCGCAGCGGCGCTTGCGGCCGGTGACGACGCCGAACTCATGGCCACGCGTGCCCAGGAACTCGCCGATCTCGTTCTTCTGTTCGGTCGGAAACGGACCTTCGCCGACACGCGTCGTATAGGCCTTGGTGATGCCAAGTACATAGCCGATGGCACCCGGGCCGACGCCGGATCCGGCGGCGGCTTGACCAGCTACCGTGTTGGACGAGGTGACGAACGGATAAGTGCCGTGGTCGATGTCGAGCAGCGTGCCTTGCGCGCCCTCGAACAGGATGCGTTCGCCGGCGCGGCGCTTGTCGTCGAGGATCTTCCAGACACGGTCCATATAGGGCAGGATCTCGTCGGCGACCGAAATCAGCTCTCTCATGATTGCGTCATGCGTGACTTCGGCATGGCCGAGCCCACGGCGCAGCGCATTGTGGTGCGTCAGCAGCCTGTCGACCTTCAAGGGCAGCGTTTCCAAATCCGCCAAATCCATCACCCTGACCGCGCGCCGGCCCACCTTATCCTCATAGGCGGGGCCGATGCCACGACGGGTCGTGCCGATCTTCGTCCCGGAATTGGTGGCGGCGTCTTCGCGGAATCCGTCCAGCTCCCGGTGCAAGGACAGGATAAGCGCGGGGTTTTCGGCTATTTTCAGGCGCTCCGGCGTCACCCCGACGCCTTGCGCCTTCAATTTCGCCACTTCCGCGACGAAGGCGTGCGGATCAAAGACGACGCCATTGCCGATGATGGACAGCTTGCCTTGCCGCACCACCCCGGACGGCAGCAGCGACAGCTTGTAGACCTTGCCGTCGACGACCAGCGTATGGCCGGCATTGTGGCCGCCCTGGAAGCGTACGACGACGTCGGCGCGTTCCGACAGCCAGTCCACGATCTTGCCTTTGCCCTCGTCGCCCCATTGCGAGCCGACGACCACCACATTGGCCATGTTTCTTTTCCCTTGAGGCGCCGCTCGGAGCGGCTTGAAATAGTTCGAAACGACAGGCTTCTATCGCATTAGGCCCGAAAATCGGAATCGATTTTCGGAAAGCACGATGCGAACATTCAAGCCTTGAGACGTGTACTTTGTCCGTCCAGTGGACGCACGTCGCTCTATAACGTCAAGACCCGGCGAGCGCGACCATTCTTTACCGCCGAAAGCGCCCTCAGGCACAACAATTTTCGCCTTTGACATCATTTACTTGGGCGAACCACCACAATAGGTCGGCAAAAGACCCTTCGCCTGCCCTCCCGGCTGGAAATTTTAGCCATGCATCGAACCGCCTATCTGTTCCTGCTGTTCACCACCTTGCTGTGGGGCGGCAACTCCGTGGCCGGCAAGCTGGCAGTCGACCACATCTCGCCGATGACGCTGGTCTTCCTACGCTGGGTTCTGGCCGTTCTGATCATGCTGCCGCTCGGCTGGCGAACGCTGCGCGAGGACTGGCCGGTGGTGCGCAAGCATTGGTTGCTGCTTGGCGGGCTCGGCGCTTGCGGCTTCACCTTCTTCAACGCGATCTTCTACACGGCGCTCAACTACACGACGGCGATCAACGTCTCGATCGAGCAGGCGGCGATACCGATCGTGATCATCCTCGCCAATTTCGTGCTGTTTCGCCTGCGTGTGAACCGGGTGCAGATCGCCGGCGTCGTGCTGACGATTGTCGGTGTCGCCCTGACAGCCAGCCATGGCGATCTGCGCCAACTTCTCAAGCTGAATCTCAACTGCGGCGACGCCGTCATGCTGATCGCGGTGCTTTGCTACAGGTGGTGCTC
>NZ_RZSW01000214.1:0-9869 GCF_003997375.1 Mesorhizobium sp. M5C.F.Ca.IN.020.29.1.1
GCCGCACCATTGCCCGGCTCAAGGACGAGGGATTCACGATCGTGCTCGTTGAACAGAATTTTCATTTCGCCGCGTCGGTCGCGGACCGTCACTACGTGGTCGAACAGGGGCGCGTGATCGACACGATCCCCAATGACGAACTCGACGCCAACATCGACAAACTGCACGCCTATCTCGGTGTCTGAGGCAATCATCAACGGCGCGTTGCGCCGCAATCGGAGGAGAGTAGCGATGAAAAAAATGGGGTTTATTCTGGCTTCGCTGACGAGCCTGCTGATGGCCGGCACGGCCCACGCCACGGATGTCAAGATCGGCGTTCTGAATGACCGTTCCGGCATCTATGCAGACATCGCCGGTGAAGGTTCGGTCATCGCGGCCCAGATGGCGGCGGAAGACTTCAAGGCCGCGGACAAGGGCATCAACGTGTCGATCGTCTCCGCCGACCACCAGAACAAGCCGGACGTCGGCTCGAACATCGCCCGCCAGTGGTACGACACTGAAAACGTCGATGTAATCGCCGACGTGCCAACCTCGTCGGTGGCGCTCGCTGTCAACGAGATCACCAAGGAGAAGAACAAGATCTTCCTCGCCTCGGGTCCGGCCTCGTCCGACCTCACCGGCAAAGCATGTTCGCCCAACACCGTCCACTGGACCTACGACACCTGGGCGCTTGCCAACGGCACGGGCTCGGCCATGGTCGCAGAAGGCGGCGATAGCTGGTTCTTCGTCACGGCAGACTACGCCTTCGGCCACGCGCTCGAGCGCGATACGTCGGCGGTCGTCGAAGCATCGGGCGGCAAGGTTCTCGGCGCTGTCCGTCATCCTTTCCCCGGCCAGGATTTCTCGTCCTTCCTGCTGCAGGCGCAAGGGTCGGGTGCCAAGGTCGTCGGCCTCGCAAATGCCGGCGGCGACACGATCAACGCAGTCAAGCAGGCGTCGGAATTCGGCATCACGCAGGGTGGCCAGGCGCTCGCCGCCCTGCTGATGTTCATCAATGACGTGCATGCGCTTGGCCTCGACGTGGCGCAAGGTCTCGTGCTCACCAGCGCGTTCTACTGGGACAAGGACGATCAAACGCGGGCATTCTCTGCCCGCTTCCAGGAGCGGAATGCCGGACAAAAGCCTTCGATGATCGAGGCGGGAGTCTACGCTTCGGTCCTGCATTACCTTAAAGCCGTCGAGGCCGTTGGTGACAAGGATGCGGCCAAGGTGATGGCCAAGATGAAGGAAATGCCGACCGACGATCCGCTGTTCGGCAAGGGTACGATCCGCGCCGACGGGCGCAAGCTGCATGACATGTATCTGTTCCGCGTCAAGAAGCCGGACCAGTCGAAGGGGCCATGGGACTATTTCGAGACGGTGGCCACCATTCCGGCCGACAAGGCGTTCCGCCCGCTCGCCGAAGGCGGCTGTTCGCTCGTTAAATAAGCGAGCCCTCGCCAACGACGCGCCGAACCGCTCGGCGCGTCGTCTCGTCGACAAGTCAGCTGGAGCGACCATGTTCGAACTGCTTGGAATTCCGCCGCAGGTCCTGTTCGGCCAGTTGCTGCTCGGGCTGATCAATGGGTCCTTCTACGCGGTTCTGAGCCTCGGGCTGGCGGTCATCTTCGGTCTCTTGAACATCATCAATTTCACGCATGGCGCGCAGTACATGCTGGGCGCCTTCGGCGCTTGGATGCTGCTCAACTATCTCGGCGTCGGTTACTGGTGGGCTGTGTTCATCGTTCCGCCGATCGTCGGCGTCACCGGGATCGTGCTCGAGCGCGTGCTGATCCGACGGCTCTATCACCTAGACCATCTCTACGGACTGCTTCTCACTTTCGGCCTGGCGCTGATAATCGTCGGCTTCTTCCGCCAGTTTTTCGGCGTATCTGGCCTGCCTTACCCGCCGCCGCCGCTTTTGACCGGCGGGCATAATCTCGGTTTCATGTACCTGCCCAATTCGCGCGCCTGGGTGATTGTGGCTTCCCTGATCGTGTGCCTCGCGACCTGGTTCATCATCGAAAAGACCCGGCTTGGCGCCTATCTGAGGGCAGCGACCGAGAACCCGACGATGGTCGGCGCGTTCGGCATCAACGTGCCGCTGCTGGTCACGCTCACATATGGCTTCGGCGTCGCACTCGCGGGTTTCGCCGGCGTGCTCGCCGCGCCGATATACGCAGTCAATCCGAACATGGGGGCAGACCTGATCATTGTCGTCTTCGCCGTCGTCGTCATCGGCGGCATGGGCTCAATCCTCGGCTCGATCCTCACCGGCTTTGGGCTTGGGTTGATCGAGGGCCTGACCCGCGTGTTCTATCCGGAAGGCTCGGCCGTGGTGATCTTTGTCATCATGGCGCTCGTGCTGCTCGTCAAACCCGCCGGTCTGTTTGGGCGGAGTGTGTGATGGCAACCGACACCAACCCGATCGCTATGGCGACCATCACGTCCGTTGGCGCCGCGGGCATGCCCCGTCATCACCTTGCGATCTTCGCCGCGCTTTTCGTCTTCCTCATCGCCGCGCCATTCCTGCTCTATCCGATCTTTGTCATGAAGGTGCTGTGCTTCGCGCTGTTTGCCTGCGCCTTCAACCTGTTGCTCGGCTTTGGTGGCCTCCTGTCCTTCGGCCACGCAGCCTATTTCGGCATGGCAAGCTACGTCTCGGCCCATGCGGCAAAGGTGTGGGGTCTGACGCCTGAACTTGCCATTATCGCGGGCACGCTGGTGGCAGCCGTGCTCGGTCTCGCCATCGGTTCCCTCGCCATTCGCCGCCACGGCATCTATTTCGCCATGGTGACACTGGCTTTTGCGCAGATGATCTATTTCTTCTCGCTGCAGGCGGCGTTTACCGGTGGCGAGGACGGCATCCAGGCCGTGCCGCGCGGCCATCTGTTCGGGCTGATCGACCTGCGCTCGAGCGAAGTCCTCTATTTCTTCGTGCTCGCCGTCTTCTTCGCCGGCATATTGCTGATCTACCGGATTATCCATTCGCCGTTTGGACAGGTGTTAAAGGCGATCCGCGAGAACGAGCCCCGCGCGATCTCGCTGGGCTATCGGGTCAACCGCTACAAGCTCGCCGTATTCGTGCTGTCGGCCACGCTCGCCGGCGTCGCCGGTGCAACCAAAGCAATCGTGTTCCAATTGGCGTCGCTTACCGACGTCTACTGGACCATGTCCGGCGAGGTCGTGCTGATGACGCTCTTGGGCGGCATGGGCACAGTGTTCGGACCGATCGTCGGCGCGGCAGTCATCGTCACGATGCAGAATTACCTCGCGACATTTGGCGACTGGGTCACCATCGGGCAGGGCATCATCTTCGTTGTCGCGGTGCTGTCGTTCCGGGAGGGCATCGTTGGCGTCCTGTCAAAATGGATCCGGAAGCCGCTCTGAACGAGCATGAGGCCGAAATTTCGGATCATCAACGGTCGACATCGAGAAGTCGACTCACAAAGACGTTTGAGCGTCAGGTTCGGCCAAGTTAGCCGCAGCGGATGCGGGCGACAGCGTCCCCAACCGTGCAGATTCCTCATCGGATGTGACAACCAGCAATTCGGGCTGTTACGAAAATTCAACTCTGGCGCCTTCCCGGGCGCGCGTGTTGACGTCGCAATCCGCAGGCTAGCACCCTATCTACGCCGCATGAACGACATCACGAACAGACGCGCGCTTCTACTCGTCAATCCGAAGGCACGACGCGGGCAGGAATCTATCGCACCGGTCGTCGAGCGGCTGGAAGCCGGTGGGCTCCGCGTCGGCGTCGAGACGTTTGAGGCGCTGCCCGAGATAGCACGCGACATCGTGCGCGTTCGCCATGGGGCCGATCTTGTGATCGTGTGCGGCGGCGATGGCTCGGTGTCCTCGGCGGCGGTCGCGGTTATGGAAAGCCGGCTGCCGATGGGTATCATTCCGATGGGGACGGCGAACGATCTGGCGCGCACCCTCGAAATACCGTTGGATTTGGGAAAGGCGGCCGACGTGATCGTAGAGGGCGGACGACGTCTGATCGACATCGGAACCGTCAATGGTCACGCTTTCTTCAACGTTGCGAGCATCGGCCTCAGCACCGACCTTGCGCAGGGTCTCGATCCGGCGCTGAAGAAGCGTTTCGGCAGGTTTGGCTATGCCTTGGCAGCCATGAAAGTGTTGACCAAGGCCCGCCTCTTCGAAGCAAGGATTACCGAAAAGGGCGTAGCGACCGAAGTCAAGACCTACCAGATTGCAGTCGGCAACGGCCGCCACTATGGCGGCGGCAACATCGTCGAGGAGACGGCGGAGATCGATGACGGTCATCTCGACCTGTACAGCCTGGAAATGACGAACCTCTGGAAAATGGCGCTTATGCTGCGCTCGTTCCGCTCAGGCACGCATGGCGCTTGGAGCGAGGTTCGCACAGCGAGATGCGTCGAGTTTGACATCGAGACGAAAAGGCCGATGCCGGTGAACACTGATGGGGAGATCGTCACCTCGACCCCGGCGCATTTCAAGGTCCACCCGAAGGCGATTTCGGTGTTCGCGCCTGCTGGCGCGCGCATACAGCCCAGCACAAAGGTGCTTGATGATGCGGTCACCGCAAATAGCGGATAGACTGGCGATCAAGCGCGCGTCGAATAAACCCAACCGCCTGCGGTCATCTCTCGATCAGGAGCCCGCGCCTCTGGAACAAGGACGCGGGCTGATCGGGCAACAGCAATTGTCGTCAGCGAGAACACGCCTCAAAGCCGCTAACTTTCGTCTCAAAGCCTTTACTCCAGACGCAAAAGCCCGCCGCACCTTTCGGCGCTGCGGATGAGCGCGACCGATTAAAACTTGTCCGAGAGTGTCTGACGCAGACGATCCATCAGAAATTGTTCATCATCTCCGGGATCGTCGACGAGGCAGCCAGCGCCATGACAACCCTGGTAGCTGCCGTGCTCGTCAAAGTTGGGTTCACCCTCCTTGTCAAACTGGGAGTATTGTCGACAGCCCTATCCGGGTCGTCGCCCATGCAGCCGAGGCCCTGGCAACCATTGTAGCCGTTGGTCACGGCCTGCAGGCCCCACCCCGGTAACAATAGGCTGCAATATGGAACGGTCACCTGACCCTACATAGCCTTCAGACACGTCTTTGATCATTGCTTGAGAAACGCGCCCGTGTAAGTCTGGCCGGCAAGCCTAACGGTTCCGGCCAGGGTTCTGTCGGGCCGCATGACAAAACTGACGTCTGCGCCATTCGGTAGGCGCTCAAGCTTCAACGTACTCCCCACAATTTTTCCAGCGCCGGCGGCCTCTCCCGGATGGTTGTCGCCCAGGGTTCCCCACGCATAGGTAACCGTTACCTTCCCTTTGGAAGAAATCGTCTGAACAGCAAGTATGGCGTCATACATCCCATCCAATCGTCCGGCCCATAGACCCGAAAAAACAGCATACTTTGTCGGAACGGCCTTGTCAGGCGGAGTGACCGCCACGGATTGATGCATAATTGCTGAGCCGGAGGGAACAGCCGCAGGATCCGAGGCAGTTTGGGCGGGAATGGTACCAAGTTCTAATGCAGGTTCGGGAGTGGGTTGCGGCGCTTCAGGAGCCGATTGGCACGCGGTTATGGCAAGCGCCGCGAAGCCAAGCATTGCGTTGCACATTCGGCGTGCCATCTTCTGGTGCCCCGGCCATCTCTAGATCTAGCGCAGGCTAACCTTATCGCGCGTTTTCACGACCTCTGTCTACCCAAGGTCTCTCGTACAACAGCGGCTCGTCAAAGGACGTGCAGCGGTCGTCAGTGAACGCCTCCCTTCGTCGCCCAAGTAGCCGCCTGGGCGATAACAAATGTTTTTAATTCAAACGTTTACGCAGAATTTTCGATCTATTTTCTAGGTTTTGGCTTTCGACCACAGATGCCTTAAGCTGCTATCGACGCAGCCGCTGCCGTCTCGACCGCGACGCCATCCACCATCACATGACCGATGCCCCGCGAGCAGCGCTCGATCCGCGCCTCGACGCGGTACACGTCACGCAAAAGCGCCGGGGTGACAACATCTTCCGGCGTGCCGCAGGCGATCATCCGGCCGTCTGCAATGACGATGCATTTGTCAGCGAAGCGCAGGGCCTGATTGAGGTCGTGAATTGCGATCAGCACCGCAATCCCGTGCTTGCGCGCAAGCCCGCGCATAAAGCTTAGCACCTCGACCTGCCGGTGCAAGTCAAGCGCGGATGTCGGCTCGTCCATGAGCAGGATTTCAGGTTCGCGGGCGAGGGTCTGGGCGATGCTCACCACCTGCCTTTGCCCCCCGCTCAATTCTCCGACATTGCGAAAGGCAAGATCCGAGATGCTGAGCGCAGCCAGGATGCCGTCTATGAGTGCGAGGTCGCCATCGCTAACCGACCAGGCAGAGCCCTGCTTGCGGGCGAGCAGGATCGATTCATAGACGGTCAGCACCGCGTTGGCTGCCGAATCCTGCGGCATGTAGCAGATGCCGTCCGGTCCCTTCGCCGCTCCCTCGAGGCAGACGCGCCCCGGGCCTTTCAAGAGCCCTGCGATGCGCTTGAACAGCGTTGACTTGCCCGCTGCGTTTGGCCCGATAACGGCGACTACCTCGCCACCTCGGAAAATGGGAGTTGAAACGTCCGAAAGGACGAGCCGCGTCCCGTGGAAGGCTCCGAGACCATCGAGCCTGATCGTTACCATGAGCGCCTCACATTCGAGAGGATCAGCGAGATGAAGAAGGGAATGCCGATAAGCGAGGTGACGATGCCGATCGGGAAGATCGTGCCTGGAATGAGCGACTTGCTGGCAACCGAACTTGCCGAAAGGATGAGGGCGCCAGCAAGCGCTGAAGCGGGCAGGAAGAAGCGTTGATCTTCCCCGATCAGCATGCGGGCGATGTGCGGACCGACGAGCCCGATGAAGCCGATGGTGCCGACGAAGGCGACGGGAATGGCAGCAAGCAGGCTCACCATCATCATGGTTTCGAGCCTCAGGCGTGCGACCTTGACCCCAAAGCTCGCGGCCTTGTCTTCGCCTAGCCGCAACGCCGTCAGCGCCCAGGCGCGGCGCGCGAATATCGGCAGCGTTGCGATAAGGATGAGGCTGGTGATGATGAGCTTGGGCCAGGTGGCCTTGGTGAGGCTTCCCATCGTCCAGAACACGACCGCGGCGAGCGCCTGCTCCGAGGAAAGATACGCGACGAGCGACAGCAGCGCATTGAAGGTGAAGACGAGCGCGATGCCGAGAAGCACGATGGTTTCGACCGTCACGCCGCGCTTGAGACTCAGCAGGTGGATGACGAGCGCGGTCAGCATCGCCACCACGAAGGCGTTGAGCGGCACGACATATTCGATCGCGGCGGGGATGAGCGCGACGCCGAAGGCGAGCGCGAGCGCGGCGCCGAAGCTGGCCGCCGCCGAAATGCCGAGCGTGAAGGGGCTGGCGAGCGGATTATTGAGGATGGTCTGCATCTGCGCACCGGCGACCGACAGTGCTGTGCCAACGACCACGGCCATCAGCGCGATGGGAAGCCGAATTTCCCACAGTACAACGCGCACCTGAGGGGGCACGCTGGCGGGAGAAACGAGCGCGAGCACCACCTGGTCGAGGCTGTAGCTGGCAGGGCCGAGCGCAAGATCGACGCAAAGGCTCAGGAGCAGCGCCAGGGCGAGCCCTGCGAGCATAAGCTGCTTGCGCAGAACAAGTGCGCGGTAGAGGCCGCGCCCTTCCTTGGCCGATAGTGTAGCGGGTTCACTGCTCATCGGAGAGCGAGACCCAATGGCCAGGCCTGTATTCGACCGGCAAGAACTTCTCGTGCAACTCCTTGAAGGTGGCCTCAGCATCCAGATCGCCGAACAGGTCGGGATGCAGCCATTTGGCCATCTGCTGGATGGCGACGAACTGATAGGGGCTGTTGTAGAACTGGTGCCAGATGGCGTGGATCCGCCCGTTCTCCACCGCCCTGATGCCGGTGAGGGCGGGCCGCTCCGTCAGGCCCTTGAGTTTCTTCAGTGCTGCCGTTTCGTCCGCGCCGGGACCGACGCCGACCCATTTGCCACCCGGCACATAAGCCTCCCAGTTACCGCCCGTAACAATCACCTGGTCGGGATCGCTCGCGATGATCTGTTCGGGATTGAGCGCACCAAAAGTGCCCGGGATCAGATCCGCCGCGATATTCCGGCCGCCGGCCATCTCGACGAACTTGCCGAAATTGTCGTTGCCGAAGCTCATGCAGCAGTCATCTGAATAGCCCCCGGCGCGCTCGACGAAGACGGTTGGGCGCTTTGGATCCTTCTCTGCGATCACCTCGGTGACGCGCGCGATCTGCGCGGCGCGGTAGGCGATGAACTCCTCGGCCCGCTTTTCCTGGCCAAAGAGCTTGCCGATGAGGCGCATGCTCGGCTCGGTGTTGGTGAAGGGATGCTCGCGGAAATCGACATAGACCACCGGAATGCCAACGGCGGCGAGCTTTTCGATATATTGCGCGTCCTCCGTTGCCTGCTTGGACTCGATGTTCATGATCATCACGTCCGGCTGAAGCGCGATGGCCTGCTCGATGTCGAAGGTGCCGTCCTTGAAACCGCCGAAGGTCGGGATCGTGGCCATCGAGGGGAATATTTCCAGATAGACGGCGTAATTGTCGGGATCGGCCTGGGAGAAATCCTCGCGCCAGCCAACGATTCGCTTGAAGGGGTTGTCGGTATCGAGCGCGGCGATCAGGTAGATTTGCCGGCCTTCGCCGAGGATGACCTTCTCGACCGGCGTCTTCACTTCGACCTTACGGCCACTAATGTCGGTGACGGTCTCGGCGCGCGCGCCGAGGGTAAGCGGCATGAAGGCCGCGAGGGCGACCGCGGCCGCAAATATCGACTTCAAAATCATTGTGCTCTCGCAATTCAGTTTTGCCCACCCCGCTTAGAAAACGTGAATTGTCTAATCAAGTATTATCTTTTAGAGCAATTCCAATGTACCGCTTTTGGGGAGAGCGTTTCGGGCAATGACGGCTCACGCAAACTATTCGCTGCGCGACGAAATTCGGGACTATTGGTCCGATCGCGCCGAGACGTTCGACCTGCAGGTCGGCCACGAGATTTTTTCCGAGCGCGAGCGCGCTGCCTGGCATGCGCTTATAAGCAGGCACCTTGGGCCTGGAGCCGGGCGGGCGGCTCTGGATCTTGCCTGTGGGACAGGCGTCATTTCGCATCTGATGCACGATCTAGCCTTTGTGGTGACAGGCCTCGACTGGTCGGAAGCCATGCTTGCCAAGGCGCGCGCCAAGGCACAAAAACGCGGCGCCGATATCCGCTTCATCCTGAGGGATGCTGAACGGACGCTCGAGGACAGGGCGAGCTACGATGTCATCGTCACCCGTCACCTGGTCTGGACGTTGGTGGATCCGAAGACGGCCTTTGCCGAATGGTTCTCGCTGCTGAAGCCCGGCGGCAAGCTGCTGATCATCGACGGCGATTTCGTCAGCCGCAACTGGGCGATGGGTTTGCGGGAACTTTGGGAGAAGCTCACGGCCGGCAAGTCCCGGGTCTCGGACAATGACGGCGCCTCGATGGCCAGACGCCATCAGAGCATTCTTGCTCGTATCTATTTCTCGGGCGGCGCACGGGCGGAAGAGATAGCGCGCTTGCTGGCCGAAGCCGGGTTGGAGCAGCCTGTCGTCGACTGGAAACTGGGCGCGATCCATCGCGCTCAGTCTCGACAGATGAGTTGGCCCAAGGCGCTCGAACGCGTCACTCAACATCGCTTCGCGATCTGCGCGACAAAGCCGCAGTAGACTCCTCGGCGCTGCCGGCGTCGGGATGGCGCGGGCGGCGGCACGACTGCGAATAGCTGCCGATCTGCGGTCAGCTCAGATGCGCCACCGAGTATTATTTCTTCTGACTGGCGTCCTGCAAGATCATTTCCGATGCCTTCTCCGCGAT
>NZ_RZSW01000215.1:0-9857 GCF_003997375.1 Mesorhizobium sp. M5C.F.Ca.IN.020.29.1.1
GTCCGGTTGTTAATTCCCCTCCGTTTCAGGCCCCTGGTCGTCTCCCTTATTTACCGAAAATTTTTCTCCTTCAATATCAGAACGCCGACCCTATCGCAGAAGGATCCGATTTCCGACAGTCCGTCGCTGCAAGCTGAACGATCTCGACGCTGATAGCGACCTGCGATGAACAAGCCGGCGTGCCGCGCACCGGCGAGCTCGGGAAGGCAAAACCGGCAGCATCACCGAAGGCCATCATTCTACTGACAGACTGCTGTCAGGAGGGGTGTGCGATAGTGTCTCCATCGAAAGAGAGGAGACCAGCTATGAACGGTTTTACCATTCTGCGCAGCATGCAGCACTATGTCGGCAAGATCAGGACGATGCGCAACGAGATCCGCACCCGGCGTTTCATGAACGGGTTGCCGCAAAGCATCCGCAAGGACATCGGTTGGCCGGATAATTACGAAGGCCGCCACGGCCGCGGCCATTGAGGCGATTTCTTCGCAGCAGCAGTTGGATGCGGACGCCACGGCGCCCAGATAGACAGGTCCGGCGGACGGACAGACGGAGCAGGAAATGTCCGAACAGAAAACCATCGGCGTTCTTTTCATCGATCGTTTCGCCGACTGGGAATACGGGCTGCTGGCGGCTTCGGCGGTCGAATGGTTCGGCGCACGCGCGGTGTCACTGACGCCGAACGGAAAGCCGGTGACTTCGGCCAGCGGATTTATGCTGACGCCCGACCGTTCCACCGAGGTTGATGAAAACACCGATCTCGACGCTGTGGCGGTCATCGGCTCCGACCAGTGGGTCGATGCGCCGCCTGATGTCTCCCGGCTGCTGACAGCGGTCGCAGCGCGTGGCGGCGTGGTCGGCGGCATTTGCGCCGGCACCTTGGCACTGGCACGTGCCGGCTTGTTCGACAAGGCCAAACACACCAGCAATGGTCGTGACTGGATCAACGAAAAGGAACCGGGTTACCCGGGCGCCCAGAACTATCAGGACGTGCCCTATGCGGTCGCCGACGGTCGCATCGTGTCCGCCCCGGGTTCGGCTCCCGGCACGTTCGCTCTTGCCTATTTGAAGACGCTCTATCCCCAGAGAAGCAGCGACGTTGCTGAGATGCGTATGCTGTTCGCCAAGGAGTACGCTGAAGGGGAATATGCTGAAGCCTCCTGACAGTATGTTGTCAGGAGCGGCGTGCAATAGTGCGGCAGTATCAGGAGACAGACATGGCTTTCATCCCTGCAAAAGCTTCGGCATGGTTCGAGATTCCTGTCACTGACATGGATCGGGCGCGCGCCTTTTATGGGTCGGTGCTCCAGAACGATCTCATTCTGGAGGAGAGCGGCCCGAACCCGATGGCCATGTTCGCCGCCGAGGACCGAACGGCCTCCGGGCACATCTACCCAGGGAAGCCCGCGGCACCGGGAAATGGCCCGACCATCCATCTGTCGGTTGCCGCACCGATCGAGGACGCCATGGAACGGGTGAGGCAGAACGGCGGGCAGATCGTCTCGCCGGCGATCTCCATTCCGGCCGGCACATTCGCTTATTGCCTCGACCCGGACGGCAACAGCTTTGGGCTCTTCGTTTAGGTGGCGCATGGTAAAGAGCTGGAACGACAGGCTGAACACGCCGGGCACCAACGGTATCAAGCCGACGCCGCGCACTGTTGGCGACGTCGTCGAAGGCCAGCCGATGCTGGTGCCGACGGCACAGCAGGTCGATGATTTCATCCGCTCCATCCCAGAGGGCGTGGACATGGACGTCCGCGCATTGCGCACCGCGCTCGCCATCGAGCACGGTGCCGAAGTGACATGTCCGGTCACTATCGGCTATCATCTGCGCACTGTTGCCGAGGCCGCCAACGAGGATCTGGAACGCGGCATGACGCTTAGCGACATCGCGCCGTTCTGGCGGGTGCTGGATGCAAAGACGCCGCCAACAGGGAAGTTTTCCTTCGGCGCGGCTTTCGTCGCCGCGCAGCGCAAGCGCGAAGGGCTCGAACCATAATGCATGTCGCCCAAAAGTGGGAACCGGTTTTGGCAAAACGACATGCATAGAAACAACACCGAGGGACCATACGATGCGTCGCGCCGACAGGCTCTTCCAGATCGTGCAGCATCTGCGCGGTGGCCGTCTGGTCACCGCCCAGAAGCTGGGCACGTGGCTCGAGGTTTCCGAGCGAACCATCTACCGCGACATCGCCGACCTGCAGTCGACGGGCGTGCCGATCGACGGCGAGGCCGGCGTCGGCTACATGATGAGGGAGGGTTTCGACCTTCCGCCGCTGATGTTCACGCGTGACGAGATCGTCGCGCTGGTCGCCGGCGCCCGCATGGTGCGCGCGTTTGGCGGCGCTGCCATGGCGCGGGCCGCCGACGAGGCGCTGGTCAAGATCGGCGCCGTGCTGCCCGATGCAGAAAAGGACCGCATCGCCCGCACCGAAATCCACACGCCGATGTGGGTGGTGAGCGACGCCGCCCGCGAAGCAATCGACCTGATCGAGCGCGCAGTGGAAAAACGCCAGGTGCTGACTATCGACTACTCCGACGAAGCAGGCCGCGGCACCGCGCGCGACATCAGGCCATTGGGCCTATGGTTCTGGGGCAAGGTGTGGACGCTGGTCGCCTGGTGCGAGATGCGCGACGATTTCCGCGCTTTCCGTATCGATCGCATCGCTTCGGTGGTCATAGCCGGCCGCGTCTTCAAGCCGGAGCGCGGCAAGCAGCTCGCCGATTTCTATCGTGCGGTTGAGCGCAGCGAGGATTACGGCATGGCACCGGACCGAGCCGCGCGAACCTAAATTAGGTGACGTCTTCCCCCTCCCCTTGTGGGAGAAGGTGGCCGAGCGAAGCTCGGTTGGCTGAGGGGTGCTGGACGGATCGCGGCGTTGGCGTTTCTTCCAACGGCCTCTTCCGTCTGGCGCTGCGCGCCAATCCACCTTCTCCCACAACAAGGGGAGAAGGCAGGTGCCCTCACCTACTCCTCGTCGTCCTTATCCTCGTCCTTCGACTTCAGCGCCGAAAGCTTGGCGAAGACCGCGTTGGCGTCGAGTTCCGCATCCTCATCCTTTGGCTTCTCCGCTGCCGGCACGAGGCGCTCGGTCAATGCCGCCGGCAGCAGCGTGTCGCCGGCCGGCTGTGCCTGCTCGCGGCCACGCGAGGCGCGGTTGACTTCCATGTCGAGGTCGATCTGCGAGGCGAGACCCAATGTCACCGGATCCATCGGCTGCAGATTGGCCGAGTTCCAGTGCTTCCTGTCACGGATCTGGTCGATCGTCGACTTGGTGGTGCCGACGAGGCGCGCGATCTGCGCGTCCTTCAGCTCGGGATGGTTACGCACCAGCCAGAGGATGGCGTTGGGCCGGTCCTGGCGTTTCGACAGCGGCGTGTAGCGCGGACCCTTGCGCTTGGATTCCGGCACCCGCACTTTGGGGTCGGACAGCTTCAGCCGATGGTTCGGGTCCTTCTCGGCACGTGCAATCTCGTCGCGGGTCAGTTGGCCGGTCATGATCGGGTCCATGCCCTTGATGCCCTGCGCCGATTCGCCATCGGCGATCGCCTTGACCTCGAGCGGATGCAGTCCGCAGAACTGCGCGATCTGCTCGAAGGAGAGCGCGGTATTGTCGACCAGCCAGACGGCGGTCGCCTTGGGCATCAGCAGCGTATTGGCCATTATGAGATATCCTTCTCGTTCGCCCGCGTTCCCGCGCGGGCGGTGGTTTTAGAGCCACCAAAATGGGAAATTCGCTGCGTATATAACCACTCCGTTGCCGTTTCGCAACGGTTTTGGAAGGTACTGTCGTAAGCATGGCTGCAGGACCGGAGAATGCAGAAGTTTGTGGGAGTGTTGCGCCGCTGGGGGCGTGGAGCTTTTTGCAGCATCTTGCCGGCGCCTTCGTGGCACCGATCGATCATCGCAGCTGCTGCTGCACGGACTTCAAAACGACAAAACCCGCCGGACAGGGTCCAGCGGGCTCGGAACCGGCGACGGGAAACCCGTCTGCTGCGGCTCTGGCTTCTAAAGCATGATCTCGGACCGAAGCACCACGTCGCGAAAAAGCGGCTTGATGCTTTCAGGCGAGATCACGCTTGAGATCAAAGCGCCTTGCGGGCGATCCTCTCGATGTCACCACGGTTGATGCCGAGGTCGTTGAGCTGACGGGCGTTCAGGCGGTTCAGTTCGCGCACGGTTTCATTGTACATGCGCCAGTTACGGAAAGCACGGATCGGGTTCATGGTAGTCCTCCATCGTTTCGATGCCGCTCAAATAGGCATCGTTGATGAAAAGTTGAACAGACGCTTTTGCATGGCCGCAATGCGTTTGTTGCATTGCACAATTAAGGTTTTGTTCAGCTTGTTTGCCGACCGTCAGCCGACATCGAGCACGATCTTGCCGATGTGGTCGCCGTCCTCCATTCGCTCATGCGCCCGCCACGCTTCCTTGAGCGGGAAAATCATGTCCATGACGGGTGCTACCTTGCGGGTGCCGAGCAACGGCCACACCTGCGCCTCCAGCGCCGCGGCGATCGCCGCCTTGAATTCGACGGTGCGCGGCCGCAGCGTCGAGCCGGTGTGGGTGAGCCGCTTGACCATCATCTTCGAGAAATCAGCGCTTGCCACCGCCCCGCTCTGCGTGGCGATCTGGACGATGCGGCCTTCCACCGCCGCGGCCTCGTAGTTTCGCGCCACATAGTCGCCTCCGACCATGTCGAGGATGACGTTGGCACCCTTGCCGCCGGTCGCGTCCTTGACCGCCGCGACGAAATCCTCCTCACGGTATTTGATCGCGCGGTCGGCGCCAAGCTTCAGACAGGCGTCGCATTTCTCCTGGCTGCCGGCGGTGGTGATGACATAGGCGCCGAAGGCCGAGGCGAGCTGGATCGCCGTGGTGCCTATCCCGGACGAACCGCCATGGACGAGCAGCGTCTCGCCGCCCCTCAGGCCGCCGCGCTCGAAGACATTATGCCAGACGGTGAAGTAGTTTTCCGGTACCGCCGCCGCTTCCGTGTGGGTAAAGCCGGCGGGCAGCGGCAGCACGCTGCCGGCATGGACCTTGACGTATTCGGCATAGCCGCCGCCGGGTGTCAGCGCGCAGACCCGGTCGCCGACACGCCACCGTGATATCTCGTCGCCAAGAGCTGCAACTTCGCCCGACGCTTCGAGGCCCGGCAGGTCCGACGCACCGGGCGGCGGCGGATAGACGCCCTTGCGCTGCTGCACATCCCGCCGGGTGATACCGGCAGCGCGCACCCGGATCAGGATTTCGCCGGGACCGGGCACGGGCACGTCGCGCGTTTCCGGTTTCAGCACTCGCGGTCCGCCGGGTTCCGAAATCGCAATGGCCGTCATCTTTGCCGGAATTTTGTTCTGTCCACTCGCCATGAGTTTTCCCGTCTCGCTTCGCCAGTTTCTTTCCAGCTGCCGGTTTTCTTGCCGACTGTTTGCATCCATGCCCCTGCCCTATGTATGCTGATTGCCAAATCAGGCAAATGGCCACTGCAGCGTCGGGCGTTCGAATTGGACGCGCAGAGGTAGCAGTTAATTTTTTTGCGCATGAGCGAGGAGCGACGATGGCGATCTTCGACGACGAACCCAAAAAGAAAGCCCGCCCGCATGAGATCGGGCAGGATCTGTCGCTGCTTTCCGTTGATGAACTGTCCGAGCGGATCGCCATCTTGCGCGACGAGATCGCCCGTCTCGAAGCCGAGCTCAAGACCAAGAGCACCACCAAATCAGCGGCCGAGGCGCTGTTCCGCCGCGGATAGTTTCCAGAGCCGAAGCGCCCGCCGCCGAAAAGCTCGAATCTTCAGACCCTCCCCAAATTCCAGCCGGATCAGCTAAATGTTTGCAAGCTACCGACCGATCCTCTCGCTGCTTCGCGGCACCGCTTTCCTGCTGGCGGCGACCGGACTGCACGGGCTGCTGTTGCCGCTGCGCGGCCAGTTGGAAGGTTTCTCGACCGCATCGCTCGGCCTGATGGGCACGGCCTGGGCCGGCGGCTTCGTCACCGGCTGCTTCTTTGCGCCGCGCCTCGTGCGTCGAGCCGGTCACGTACGCGCTTTCGGCGCCTTTGCGGCATCGGGAGCCATCGTCGCACTGCTCACCGGCCTGATCATCGACGAATATGTCTGGATCCTGCTGCGCGCCTTCACCGGCTTCACCATGGCCGGCGCCTTCATGGTCATCGAAAGCTGGCTGAACGAGAAGTCCACCAACGAGAACCGCGGCACCGTCTTCGGTCTTTACATGATGGTCACCTACGCCTCGATCATGGGCGGCCAGATGATCGTTGCCGGCGGCGACGTGAAGTCGGCCTCGCTGTTCATGATCACCGGTATCCTGTTCTGCCTATCGCTCATTCCGACCGCGGTGTCGACGGCTTCGCACCCCAAGCCGCTGCAGGACGTCTCGCTCGACGTCAAGGGGCTCTATGTCAATTCGCCGGTGTCGGCGATCGCCTGCGTTTTGATCGGCATCGCCAACGGCGCCTGGGGCACGCTTGGTGCCGTCTATGGCGCCCGTATCGGCATTTCCACGGCCGAGATCGCGCTGATGATGAGCTTGGTGGTCGTCGCCGGCGCAGCCATGCAACTTCCGGCCGGGCGTCTTTCCGACAAGACCGACCGCCGCTTTGTGCTGGCGGGCCTGGCCTTCGGCGCGGCGCTGTTCGCCCTCGCGGTCTTCCTGTTCGAACCGCGCTCCGGCGTCTTCGTCATCGTCTGCACCGCCGCCTACGGCGCTTTTGCCTATACGCTATATTCGATCGCCGTGGCCCATGCCAACGACCACGCCCGGGCCGAGGATTTCGTCAAAGTGTCGGGCGGCCTGCTGCTGCTCTATGGTTTCGGCACGATGATCGGTCCGCTGCTGGCCGCCGGCCTGATGGGCTGGATGCGGCCGGAAGGCCTGTTCCTTGCGACGGCCTTTGCGCATCTTTGCCTGGCGGGCTATACGCTGCTGCGCATCAGCCGGCGCGCGCCGGTGCCGATCGAAGACCGCGACGCTTTCAAGACGCAACCGGCCGAGCGCTCGATCACGCCGGAAGCATTGCGGCTCGATCCGCGCAGAAAGCCTGAAACCAACGGTTGAGATTTAGAAAACTTTGCCTCACAAATAAGGCATGATGTTTTCCGACGCCTTCATGGCGATTGCCGATCCCAACCGGCGCTATCTTTTGGAAGAGCTCCGGCGCGGCCCGAAGACCGTCAACGAACTGGCCGCCGGGTTGCCGGTCTCGCGTCCGGCTGTTTCGCAGCATCTAAAGGTGCTGCTCGACGCCGGACTGGTCAATGCCAAGCCGGAAGGGACAAGGCGCGTCTATACGGTCAGCAATGCCGGCTTCCTGAAGCTCAACATCTGGCTCGACCAGTTCTGGGATGCAGAGCAGCTTGGCTCGCCAGGAAACTGAGTTGCGCCGTGACGTCTTGGCCGTGGCGCACCAAGCGCGTCGAGCAGCTCGCCTGTGTCATGCTTGCGAGTGCCGAGATCATCGTGGCTGTCGAGAAGGCATCCCTGCTCGGTCCTACCGCCTGGCAAGCCGATGAGCTAGCTCAAGGTTGTTGCGGGACGAAAACGCCGTCCTTGTAGGTAGCGCCGAAATAAACCTCGACGCTGCGCAGCCTACCGTCCTGGAACGAATGCAGTTCGGTGTTGCGGAAGACCTTGCCGTCGAGCGTTTCGCAGCGATAGAGAACGAAAGCATCGTTGCCGTCCTCGCAAATCCTCTCGACGGCGATCGACTTGAAGCTGTTTGGCCAGCAGCGCGCGAAGTAAGTCGCGCGGTCGATGGCGTCGTCGTAAGGGCTGGTGAAGGTGAAATCGTCTGTCAGCACCGCCTCAATGACGCTGCGGTCGCTGGCCTGGTAGGCGGCGAAGTAACTGCGGATCAAGTCCGATCTGCTTTTGACAGGCATGGCGAAAGCTCCTTTGGATTCAGGTGCTGGCGTTGAGCCGCACATCGTCCCATTGAAACAGTGTCGGGCGGCCTAAGCGTTCCAACTTGGACGTTTCTGAACACGGTCGAGCCAATGATGGACATTGACGAGCGCGTCCGGAATGTCTGTTCCGAAGAAAGCGCCAAGCCACGCTGCGACGGCGGCGGTGATATCGGCGACGGAGTACTGGTCACCGGCGATGAACGGACGGCCATCGGCGATCTCGCGGTCGAGCCACGCCCACTTTGCCGGAACGGCTTCTCGCTGCGTTTCGGCGAAAGCCGGGAATTGCACGAGCCGCTCCGCAAACATGGGATCGGAATGCTGGGCAATGCTGCCAATCGTTCCGAAGATCTCGATCTCGGCGCGGCGGTTCCACATTTCGACCTTGCCCTGGCTGACCGCGTCCGAGCCGAACAGTGCCGGCGTCGGATGCAGCGCCTCCAGATAGCGGCAGATGGCGATACTTTCGGTGATCACCGTGCCGTCGTCGAGCACGAGCACGGGAATCTGGCCTAGTGAGTTGAGCTCAAGGAATTGCGGCGCCTTGTGCTCGCCTTTTGTGAGGTCGACATTAACCCGCGGAACATCGATGCCTTTCTCAGCCATGAAGATGCGAACGCGGTAGGAATTCGGACCGATGCCGCAGTAGAGTTTCATACTATCCTCCCAATTCTGCTGGTCTTGGCTCGGGCTGCGGCGCTCACGCGCATTCTACCCGCAGGTTGTCGAGCATCTGGCTCCAGCCGGCCTGATGGTTTTCGGGCTGATCATGGCCATCAAGAAAGGCGCCTTGCTCGGTCATCACCAGCCGGCAGCCTGCGCCTTCTCGACGGAATTCAACCGTCAGCAGGCCGACAAACAATCGCTGGCCGCTGCTGGTCATGCCGCCAGCCGAGACGATGCGTTGGTCGCGCACGATGTCGAGGTAGCGCGTCTCGTTCACATAACTCTCGCCACCCTTGGGTCCGAAACGGCTGAGCGCAATGCCGCCCACCTGGAACTCGAAGCAGTCAATGCTGGTTTCCCACCCCTCGCCGGGCGAGCCCCAGCGCTGCAATGCGGCGGGATCGGACCAGGCGGCGAACACCCGCGCCGGCGAAGCGGCGTAGCTGCGTTCGAGCACTATGGTCGAATGGACGACGGAGCGTTCGCTCATGTTGGCCTCCTCAGTTTCCTTCGGTTTCGTCCTTGGTTTCGGCAAGAAAGGCGCCGAGCCGGTCGAGCCGCTGTTCCCAGTTCAGGCGCCGTTCGTTGATCCAGTGTTCGGCGGTCCTCAGCGCCTTCGGCTCGATCCGGCAGGTGCGCACCCGGCCGAGCTTTTCGGTGCGGACGAGGCCGCTCGCCTCCAGCACGTTCAGGTGCTGGACGACCGCCGACAGCGACATCGCAAGCGGCTCGGCCAACTGGCTGACCGAGGCGGGGCCGCACGACAGCCGCTCCACCATGTGCCGCCGCGCCGGGTCGGCGAGCGCCTGGAACATCAGGTCGAGTTGGGCGCTATCTTGCAGCATCGGGCTTAACCGTTGTTGCAGGGGACGAGCTTGAAGTAGGACATTGTTTCGCTCGTTCCTTTGGTGGTTCGCCGCTGCGTGGTTTTACGGAGGGCCGAAACACTGAAGCGATTACTTAACTATTGCCACGGAGATAGTGTGTCAAGGTCCGGCTCCGCGCTTATTTGGCTCGGGCATGGGTGACGATGGCATCAACGATCGCGGCCCAGTCGTCGGGATGCAGTTCATGGCCGCCGCCCTCGATGCGGACAAGGCTTGCGCCGGCAACTGCTTCGGCAAGGGCGGCGCCATGCTCGACCGGAAAAATCGGATCCGCTGTGCCGTGGATAACGAGGAGCGGAACCTTCAACTCGTCCAGGCGACCCCTCCAGTCTTCGCCGCCCCGATCTTCGCCGCCCCGATCTTCACCGCCCCGATCT
>NZ_RZSW01000216.1:0-9745 GCF_003997375.1 Mesorhizobium sp. M5C.F.Ca.IN.020.29.1.1
GCATGATCTTGTCCGAAAAGTCTGCAACTTTTCGGGATCAGGCTCTAGAGCGCCGCCTGCCAAGCGTCAAGGCGAGGGGTCAGCCCTTCGGCGCGGGCGCCGGTTCGGGCTTGACCTTCGGAGTTTCCTGCGCCGTGTTGGATTCGATCGGCGGCAGGCCCTTCAGCAGTTTCTGCTGTAACGCGGCGAGCACGTCGGGATCCGGCTTCAGGTCGCGGGCCTGGTTCCACTGGAAGGTGGCTTCCAGCCTGCGGCCGACGCGCCAATAGGCATCGCCGAGGTGATCGTTCAGCACCGGATCTTCCGGCTTCAGCGACACGGCACGCTCCATTTCGCGCACAGCGTCTTCAAACCTGCCCAGGCGGAAATAGGCCCAGCCCAGCGAATCGACGATGTAGCCGTCGCTCGGCCTGAGGTCGACGGCCTTCTGGATCATCTGAAGGCCTTCCTCGAGGTTGATGTTCATGTCCACCCAGGAATAGCCGAGATAGTTCAGAACCTGCGGCTGGTCGGGGAACATTTCCAGCGCCTTGCGGAAATTCGGCTCGGCCTTCGGCCACTCCTTCAGCCGCTCATAGGCGATGCCGCGCTGGTAGAAAATGTTCCAGTCGGCGCGGGTCGGGGTCTTCAGCATCGCTACCGCCTTGTCATAGAGACCGGCCGCGGAGCGGAAATCCTCCTTCGAGGCATAGACGCCACCGAGCGCCTGATAGGCGCGCATGTCGTCGGGATGCGCTTCGACGAGGGCCTTCAAATGGGCGATGGCCTCATCATAGCGGTCGAGATCGGCAAGGTTGAGGCCGAGCTGCAGTTCCGAAAGCGGCTTCAGCGGCGAACTGGCCGGGATGCGGCGATAGAAGGCGATGGCGCCCTCGCCGTCCTTCAACTGCTCGGAAACGGCGGCGAGTTGGACAAGGGCCGCGTCGCTGTCGGGCCGCAGTGCCAGGGCATATTGCAGATAGAGGCGGACGAACGGCTCGCCGCCACCGCGATTGAGCGCGGTGGCGAGATCGAGCAGTATTTCCGAGGCGCCGTCGGAGGGGCCGGCAACGAAGGGTTCGACCTTCTCGCCCTTGGTGATCCTGTCGCGAAGCGCTGATATCTCGACCTTGCCGGGTGCAAATGCCTCGGCCTGATCGAGCACGGACAGCGCCTTGTCTTTGTCGCCCTTGCGGGCAAGGAAGGAGGCATAGGCCTGCGCATTCCGCATCCAGGTTTCGGGCGCGGCGCTACCGGTCGCGGTGTCCTGCAAGGTGGCGGCGTAGATCGCGTCCGCCTTTTCGGGCAGGCCCGACGCATCGGCGATCAGCGCGCGATGGAAGGATTTGAAGAGGCCGAACCAGTCCGGACCCTGCAGCCTGTCGATGGAGGCCATGGCCTCGCTGGGGTTGCCGGCGCCCTGCTTGGCCCAGCCGGTCATGACGCCGGAGATCAGCCGGTCGAGGTCGGATTCGAGCGAAAGCTTGAGCCAGTACTCAGCCTTGGTGAAATCCTTTTTGTGAAAGGAACCGACGGCCAGCGCTAGGCGCGAGAACCGCTCGACGTCGGGAACCGTCTTGAGCTTGTCGGCATAGACCAGCGATTCTTCGAAGCGCCCTTGCGCGATCAGCGACAGCATCAGGCTTTGCTGCAACGAGGTATCACCGGGAGCAAAGGCGAGCGCCTGCTTGTAGTAGGCGATGGCGCTGTCGAGATCATTGTCGCCTTCGGCGACCCGCGCGGCAAGATAGGCGCCCGAGAACGACGTGATATTGACTGGCTCGGTGGTCTCTTTGGCATAGGCAGGCAAACCGGAGATCGCCATGCCCGTCACAATTGCCAGCCCTGTCAGCCAGCGCGCACATCCTTGCCGCATCGTATCCCTTTCAGTCAAAGCCATGGCCGCGTCAGCGGGATCGCCGTAGACTCGATCTTTTCCAGGCAAAGCATGGCCTTTTTGGGGTCATGCTTCAACCCGGCCGAATTCACAATCGGTCATGCGATCAATAACCAAGCTAGGAGCGCCAACTGCGACCGTCCAGCGCGCTTCGTTGAAGATTTCTGCGGCAGGCCGGATTTCTGTATACAGGTATCCCCATATTCGCTTGAACGCGCTGCACAGGCCGGCCCTCCACGATGCGTGAAATTCACGGTTTCCCCGAAGGTCTTGCCTCCAGCGACTGCATCGCCACGGCAATCAGAGCGTGCAGCCGCTCTTTAGGCACACCGTCGCGTGCCTGCACCGAGAGACCAAACAGAACCGTGGTGTAGTAATCACCCAGGACCTCCGGGTCCGTGTCCGGTTTGAGTTCCCCGTCCCGAATGCCCTTTCTCAGGCGTTCGACAATGAGTGTATTGCGCGCCCGGCGACGCTCAGCCAGCCAGCGCAGCACACCATCGTTTTCAACGGCGCAGTTGGTCGCCGCCGAGACTACCATGCAGCCCTGCGGCAAATCCGGCCTGGTATAGACTTCGATTGCATCGCGCAGCAACCGCTCGACAAACCGCCGAGCGGTCGGCTCCTCGGCAAGGGCCCGGGTGGCGAAGCTTCCTTCCCTGGTTTCGTAAAGAACGACAGCTTCCCGAAACAGGTTCTCCTTCGAGCCGAAGGCGGCATAGATACGCGGCGAGGCCAGACCAAGCGCCGACACGAGATCGGCCATCGAGGTGCCCTCATAGCCGCGCGTCCAGAAGGCGTCGCGGGCCTTCTCGAGCGCTTGGTCCCGATCGAACTCCCTTGGCCTTCCCGCCATTGCGGCCTCCATTTTTTATCAATCAACAAATAATCCGCTTGACTTCGGATTGCAAACTTAATTCTTTGTCGATCGATAAAGAATCATCAGCATGGAGATTGACATGAGTTCACTCGATCAAGGCGCACCGTTCGGCGCCGCGGCAACAGGAGGAGTCGGCGCGAAGCGCGGCGCCACGCTGGCATTGCTCGCCTTCGCGCAGCTTATCATCGCACTCGACCTCAACATCGTCTTCGTGGCGTTGCCGGAAATCGGCGCGGGGCTAGGCTTTTCGGGCCAGACCCTGCAATGGGTGGTCAGCGCCTACACCGTATTCACCGGCGGCTTCCTGCTGTTCGGTGGCCGCGCCGCCGACCTGATCGGCCAGCGCCGGATCTTCATCTTCGCGCTCTGGCTCTATGCGCTTTCGTCCCTGGTCGGCGGCTTCGCTTGGTCGCCGGAAATCATCATCGCGGCCCGTGCGGTGCAAGGCATCGGCGCCGCGTTCCTGTTCCCGGCCACGCTGTCACTGATCAATCGCCTGTTTGCCGAGGGGCCGGAACGCAACCGGGCGCTTGCGGTCTGGGGCGGCGCCGGAGCGAGTGGCCTGACGCTCGGCTCGCTGGCGGGAGGGCTTCTCACCAGCGCGTTCGGCTGGCCATCCGTCTTCTATGTCAACGTGTTTTTGGCTGGGATCGCCATCATCGCGGCTTTCGCCATCATTCCGCGTGACGGCAAGCGGCATGAACATCGCAGCTTCGATCTGCCGGGCGCGCTAACCGTCACTGCCGGTGCGACCCTGCTTGTCTTCACGCTGGTTCAGGGGCCCGAATATGGCTGGGGGTCGGCCGCCATCGTCTTCAGCGCTGCACTGGCGACATTCTTCCTGATCGCCCTCGCAGCGATAGAGGCAAGGAGCGCCGACCCGCTGATGCCGCTGCGCCTGTTCCACAACCGCAGCCTCGTCGCCGGCATGACGATCACCTTCCTCTTCATGGGGACTTTCGGCGCCCTGCCCTACTTCCTCACCGTGCTTTTACAGAACGTGCATGGCTTCACCGCCTTGCAGGCCGGCCTGGCGTTCCTGGTGCCATCAGTCGCCATCGCGGCCGGCACGCAGGTCGGCGAACGTCTGGCAACGCGTTTTTCGACGCGCGCCACGCTGGTTGGCGGCATGGTCATCGGCGCGATCGGGACGGCCTTGATGGTATCAGGTGCAAACGCCGACAGCAGCTATCTATCCCTCGTACCCGGCCTGATCATCTCCGGAGTCGGACAAGGCATCGTCTGGACCGCGATGTGGATCGCCGCCGCTTCGGGTGTTTCCCATGACGAGCAGGGTGTCGCGTCGGGGATGGCCTCCACCATGCTCAATGTCGGCAATGCGATCGGCATGGCGGTGTTGATCGCGATTGCCAACCGCAATGTCGGCGGATTGACAGGTGATGCCTTGAAGATCGCTGTCGCCGACGGCATCCAGGTCGCCTTCTGGCTCGCTGCTGCAGGCATCGTTTTCAGCCTGCTCGCTGCAATGGTCCTTCCGGGGAAACCAAAATGACGTGCGGACGCCGTGCCGGCCAAATATCGGCGATGCCTCTCAGTTCACCCGGCTGATGCAGAAATCGATGACGTCGATCAGCGCCGATTTCTGCGGCGTCGCTTCGAGCGGCGCCAGCGCGTCGCGGGCGATCTCGCCGAAATGGCCGGCGCGCCCGATCGTGTCGGCGATCGCGCCGTGGCGGGTCATCAATCCGATCGCCTTCTCCAGCCCGGTGTCGTCGGTGACATTGTCCTCGATGGCGCGCTTCCAGAAGGAGCGTTCCGCCTTGGTGCCGCGCCGGTAGGCGAGGATCACCGGCAGCGTCACCTTGCCTTCGCGAAAGTCGTCGCCGACATTCTTGCCCAGATCCTTGCTGGTGCCGCCATAATCCAGCGCATCGTCGATCAGCTGGAAGGCAAGGCCGAGATTCATGCCATAGGAGCGCAGCGCCGCGCGATCGTTGCGCGTAGCCTGGGCGATGACCGGACCGACCTCGGCGGCGGCCGAGAACAGGGCCGCGGTCTTGGCCTTGATCACCGCGAAATGCTCATCCTCCGTGGTTTCGAGGTTCTTGGCGGCGGCGAGTTGCATCACCTCGCCCTCAGCAATGATCGAGGCGGCGCTGGACAGGATGTCGAGCGCTTCCAGCGAACCGACATCGACCATCATGCGGAAAGCCTGGCCAAGCAGGAAATCGCCGACCAGCACGCTCGCCTGGTTGCCCCAGATCATACGGGCGGTCTTCTTGCCGCGCCGCATGCCGCTCTCGTCGACGACATCGTCGTGGAGGAGCGTGGCGGTGTGCATGAACTCGACTGATGTAGCGAGCTTGACGTGGCCCTCGCCGGAATAGCCGAACATCTGGGCCGAGGCGAGCGTCAGCATCGGCCTCAGCCGCTTGCCACCGGAAGAGATCAGGTGGTTGGCAATCTCCGGGATCATCTCGACGTCGGAACCGGCCTTCGACAGGATCAATTTGTTGACACGCCCCATATCGGTCGACGTCAGGTCGATGAGATCCTTTATGGAGGCGGCTTCGCGCTTCCCGTTTTCGATGTTGAGAACGACACCCACCACAAACACTCCCGTCCAGAAGTCACGCGCACGACGGCACCCCGATCCCGCGGCAGACTCTAGGGCGGTACCCACGGGCACGGCAAGAGGCGAATTGGCGCGGTCGAGGCTGGCGTCCGGAGCCACCCACATTTACATAAACGCTGCAACCTGCGAGTTTCGCCCGATGATAGAGCTTATCCGCACCAACGATGCCGTGATCATTTCCTTTGTCGAATCGCTGATGCGCGATGCCGGCATCGGCTGTTTCGTCGCCGACCAGAACATGAGCGTGCTCGACGGTTCGATCGGCATCCTGCCCAGGCGCATCCTGGTTGACGCCGACCAAGCCGATGCGGCGCGGCGCATCCTGACGGATGCCGGCATCGCCAACGAGATCCGCCAGACATAATGTCCGCGGCGCGCGCCACCCTTGTCCAGGACACGCCGGCCCATACGGTCGATGCCTTCCATCGCGGGCGGTTCTGGCTGGTGCAGCCGAAACAAGCCGGCCATCGCGCCGGCATGGACGCCATGATGCTGGCCGCTGCCGTGCCCTCCTCCTTCGCCGGGCGCCTTGCCGATTTCGGCGCGGGCGCTGGCGCCGCAGGCCTGGCCGTGCTGTCGCGCTGCCCTGATGCCGAGGCCGTGCTCATCGAACGGTCTCCGGAAATGGCAGCCTTCGCCGCAACGACGCTTGCCCATCCCGGCAATGCGCATCTCAACGACCGCGCCTCGGTGCTCGCCGCGGACGTTGCGCTGTCGGGCCAAGCGCGAACAGCCACTGGGCTTGCCGACAACTCCTTCGATTTCGTCATCATGAACCCGCCCTTCAACGCCGCCGAGGATCGCGCCACGCCCGACGCGCTCAGGAAGGCGGCGCATGTCATGGAGGATCGGCTGTTCGACAGCTGGATCCGAAGTGCGGCTGCCGTGGTCAGGCCGCGCGGCGGTCTTGCCGTGATTGCCAGGCCCGATCAGCTCGGCGCCATTCTCGATGCGATATCAGGCCGCTTCGGCGACGCCGAGATGCTGGCCGTCCACCCTCGCCCCGAAGCAGCGGCGATCCGCATCGTCGTCAGGGCAATACTCGGCTCACGCGGAAAACTGTCGATCCGCCCGCCGCTGATGCTGCATGCGCGATCGGGCGACGGACCAACGGAGCGGACCGAGATGATCAATAACGGGCTGGCTTCGCTGTTCGGCGACTGAGCCTTTTCTACCAGCAAGCGGCGCGGGCATTGCCGTTGGCCGGCGAATCCCTACATGCCTTCAAGCCAATTGACCGGAGACCCCGTGAAACGCTTCCTAAACCGCCTGCTGCCGAAATCCTGGCGCTCCGACATGGTCGTTATTCCTGTTATCCGGCTGCACGGTACGATCATGCCCGGCGGCGGCCAGTTCCGGCCGAGCCTGTCGCTCGCGTCCACTGCCGGCCCTATCGAGAAGGCGTTTTCCTTCGATGCGCCCGTGGTCGCCATTTCGATCAATTCGCCAGGCGGCTCGCCAGTGCAGTCGCGGCTGATCTTCAGACGCATCCGCGATCTGGCGACCGAGAAGAACAAAAAGGTTCTGGTCTTCGTCGAGGACGTGGCGGCTTCGGGCGGCTACATGATAGCGATTGCCGGCGACGAGATCTTTGCCGATCCGTCCTCCATCGTCGGTTCGATCGGCGTGGTGTCGGCCTCGTTCGGCTTTCCCGAGCTGTTGAAGAAGATCGGCGTCGAGCGCCGCGTCCATACTGCCGGCCAGAACAAGGCGGTGCTCGATCCGTTCAAGCCCGAGAAGAAGGAAGATATCGAACGGCTGAAGGCGCTGCAGCTCGATGTCCACGAGACCTTTATCGATCTCGTCAAGGACCGGCGCGGCCCTAAGCTCAAGGACGACTCGGACCTGTTCACCGGCCTGTTCTGGACCGGTAAGAAGGGGCTGGAGCTCGGCCTTGTCGATGCGCTCGGCGATATGCGCAGCGTGCTGAAGACCCGTTTCGGGCCAAAGACCCAGCTCAAACTGATCACGGCGCCGCGCGGCCTGTTCGGCCGGTTCGGCTGGTTCGGCTCGAGCAGAGCGGGTTTTTCGGCGCCCGAGATCGCCGCGGCTGCCGCAAGCAGCGTGATCGATGCGGCGGAAGAGCGCGCATTATGGGCGCGCTTCGGGCTTTGAAAAGCCGGTAAAAGCGTTTAGCTTGAAAGCTTGACCGACCCGACCGGCCGCCGCAGTCGGCCTTGTGAGGGAGGAGTTTGACATGCCACAGATCATTTTCTTCATCACCGTCGGCCTGCTCGCCTATTTCGGCTATCGCTCCTTCGTCAGGGAAGCCGAGCGCGTGACGGCCAAGATACGGCGCACCGAAAAGCAGGCTACCAACGGCACAATGGGCACGTTGGTCAAGGACCCGAAGACCGGCGAATACCGGCTGGCCAAGGACTGACATCATCCCCCTCGCGACTGACCCCGTGGAATCCGGCATCACTGTCCGGGCGTGGCATGCGCACGCCAAGATAAATCTCGCGCTGCACGTCACCGGCAGGCGCGCCGACGGCTATCACATGATCGAGAGCCTGGCGGTGTTCACGCGCTTCGGCGACAGGATCGAGATCGAACTTGCCGACACCGACCGGTTTTCCGCGTCGGGCCGATACGTCTCCGCGGTCCCGCTCGACGACAGCAACCTAGCCGTCAAAGCGCGCGACGCGCTGCGAAAGCAGGCCGGTCCGGCGCAAACGCCGCCGGTCGCCATCAGGCTCGAAAAGAACCTGCCGGTCGCATCCGGCGTCGGCGGCGGGTCGAGCGACGCCGCAACGGTGTTGCGCGGGCTCGCTGAGATATGGAGGCTGGATCTCGACGACGCCGAACTGGCGCGGATCGGCCTCTCGCTGGGCGCCGACGTTCCCATGTGCCTTGCGGCAAAGCCGCTGATCGCGCTCGGCATTGGCGAAGAGTTGTCGGCCGTGCCGGGCTTTCCGGCATTCGGGCTGGTCCTCGTCAATCCCGGCACCGCCGTCTCCACGGCCGAGGTGTTCAATGCCCTTTCTGATCGCCACAATGAGGGCCTGCCGCCGCTGCCGCGCGACCTCGACTTCCACAGCATCCGCAACTGGCTGGAGATTACGCGCAACGATCTCGAGCCCGCGGCGCGGGCAATCCAACCCGCCATCGGCAAGGCGCTTTCGGTGCTCAACAAGGCTGGAGCGGGGTTCACCCGGATGTCGGGTTCCGGGGCGACCTGCTTCGGGCTGTTTGAGACTGGCAATGTCGCCAAGCGCGCGGCCGTCGATATCCGCAGCCGCCATCCCGACTGGTTCGTCGCCGCAACGCGAACCATGACATCTGAGGCTGACACGCATGGCCAGGATTGACGAGAGCCGTTCCTTCATTCCCGTGCGCATCGCGGTGCTGACCGTTTCCGATACGCGCAGCCTCGCCGACGACAAATCCGGCCAGACGCTGGCCGACCGCATCGTGGAGACCGGCCATTTACTGGCCGCCCGCGACATCGTCACCGACGACCGCGAGAAAATTCGAGACAAGGTTCTGGGCTGGTCGAGGGACGAAGCGATCGATGTCGTCATCACCACCGGCGGCACCGGCTTTACCGGTCGCGATGTGACGCCGGAGGCGCTGGAGCCGATCTTCGAAAAGCGCATGGACGGCTTTTCCGAAGTGTTCCACCGCATTTCCTACGACAAGATCGGCACTTCGACGATCCAGAGTCGGGCGACCGGCGGCGTCGTCAACGCGACCTTCGTTTTCGTGCTGCCGGGTTCGCCCGGCGCCTGCAAGGACGCCTGGGACGGCATTTTGAAGCCGCAGCTCGACTACCGGCACATGCCCTGCAACTTCGTCGAGATCATGCCGCGCTTGGACGAACATCTGCGGCGCGGCGGGACCAAGACAAGTTAGGCCAAGCTCCCAAGGCTGTTTCGGGGCCAGAATCAGCGAATAACCGGCTCGCCGTGGAACCGCCGGCGCGAGGGCGGCGAAACGCCGAAGCCGACTTCCATCATCAGCCGCGGCTTGCGCGTCGGCACTGTGCCCATGTGGAAGCCGAAGGGATCCTCGACAAAGCCCAAACCTGCCTCGCCGGTCAGCATAATCGGGCTCTGCGCGCCGTAGACGTTCAGAACCTCTTCCGCGGGATGGCCGACGAGGAGCGTCAATTGGTGCCTGAGGGCGCGGCGGTTGTGGCTGCCGCGGACATAGACATGCGGACCAGTCTCGGCATCGACCGGATTGAGATAGAAGAAGAATTTCAGCATCCGCCAATCGTCGAGATCGAAGTGGTATTTGCCAAGCGACGCCAGGTTCTTCTCGGCGTCGGAGACAGAGCTCGTCGGAAAGCTCCACCAGACGCGCGTGGTGATCAGCTTCGCCTGGCTGCCGAGGTAATGGGCGGCGATGTCGAGAAGCAGCGGATCGCGCTGCACGGTAAGCGCAGCAT
>NZ_RZSW01000217.1:0-9740 GCF_003997375.1 Mesorhizobium sp. M5C.F.Ca.IN.020.29.1.1
TCGTTGATGCCTGGGGCCGGCTGATCGATGCCCCGCAAGGCACCCTGACCACCGCCGAGAACGTCACGTCAGCGCTCTATAGTCTGATCGGCGGCCTGCCGTCCGAGCGTCTGGCGGGAAAGCGCCTGCTGGTCGCGGCCGACTGTTTCCCGAGCCTGCACTTCCTGCTTGCCGGACTTTTCGAGCGCCTCAACTTCGTGCTCGACACCGTGCCACTGCGGCCGGGCGAGAGCTGGGTCCGCGACGAGGATTTCATCGCCCGCTGGCAGGACGATGTCGGTCTGGCCTTGCTGACCTTCGTCACCTCCACGGCCTCACACCGCTGCGACGTGGCGCGGCTTGCCGAGCATGGCCGGGAGATGGGCAGCATCGTCGGTGTCGACATTACGCAAGGCGTCGGCGTGGCGCCCTTCTCGATTGCGAAGACGCCGGTCGATTTCGTCGTCTCGACCTCGTTGAAATGGCTGTGCGGCACTTCGGGCGCCGGCATCCTGCAGGTGGCGCCCGATCTGCTGTCCGCCTGCCGGCCGGAACTTCGCGGATGGTTCAGCCAACCGAACCCGTTCTCCTGGGATCTCGACAGTTTTTCCTATGCAAGCGATGCGCGACGTTTCGACCATGGCACACCGGCCATCCTGGCCAGTGTCGCATCGCTGCCCGGCCTTGAATGGGTCGCAAAAACAGGTGTCGACGCCATCCGCTCACAGAATGCCAGCATGACCGAGCGCATCATCGGCTGCGCGCTGGACAATGGCTGGGTGGTCCGTACGCCGCTCGATACAGACAAGCGCGGCGGCAGCGTCATGCTGACCTTGCCGCAAGGCGTCGACCCGGTGAAAACGGTGTCGGCGCTGCGCAGTGAGCGACTTTACTGCGACGCGCGCGGCGCGACGCTCAGGCTGTCGCCCGGTATGGTCACCACGGACGACGCGGTGGACGCACTGCTGGCGCGTCTGCAGCAGTTGATCGGCTCGCGACAACGCCGCGCATCCTGACTCAGGCGCCGCCTCGCCTGCAGTGTCCGGAATACGGCGCTGAAAAGGGGCGGAAGTGAAAAGCGCCACAGGGAGTGGCCGAACCAGAGGGAACGAAAATGAGCTTCACTCGCCGTAATTTGCTTCTTCTCGCTGCCGCCATCGGCATTGCCGCCGGCCCGGTTGCCGCCTATGCCCAAGAGACGCTGAATGTCGGCGCCTATCCGACCAATCCGCCCTTCGAATACAAGAACGAAAGCGGCACCTTCGAGGGCTTTGAAGTCGACATCGTCAACGAGGCGGCCAAGCGCATCGGCATGACCACGGAAATCGCCGATCTCGGATTTCAGGCCCTGTTCGCCGCCACCACGTCGAAGCGCATAGACGTTGCCATCTCCTCGATCACGATCACGCCGGAGCGGCTGAAGTCGCAGGCGTTCACGCAGCCCTACTATGATTCCGACATGGGCATCGCCGCCAAGGCGGACAGCCCGATCAAGTCCGAGGCCGACCTCAAGGGCAAGATCATCGGCGTGCTGTCCGGCTCGACCGGGGAAGCCTGGACCAAGCAGCACCAGGAGGCCGGCGGGTTCAGCGAGGTGAAGGGTTACGACACGCAGCAGAACCTGCTGCTCGATCTCAGCGCCGGTCGCGTCGACGCAGCGGTCAGCGACATCCCAGGCCTGGAATATTCCTTCACCAGGATGAAGGACCTCGCCGTAAAAGTGCGTATCAAGACTGGCGAGCAGTACGGCCTGATGATGGCCAAGGACCACCCGCTGCTCGGCAAGCTGAACGACGCACTGACGGCGATGAAGAAGGACGGCACGCTGGCCGCGATCCACAAGAAGTGGTTCGGCAGTGACGCACCCGCCGATTCTTCGACCGTCAAGGAAATGCCTATCCCGAAGGCCTGAGCAGCAGCGGCTGAAATCGAGCCGGCTTTCCACACCGGCACGATTTCACGGACAGCGTTGCGCGCCCTCCTGGACGTGCAACGGACGCCGTAGCCCTTCGACTTTCACGCATGATCCGCTCCGAAACCCGATTTCTGGTTTCGGCAGCATGCTTTAGCGTCGCGGGACGCCAAATCTTTCGGGAATGCTCCCCATGTCGCTGCTCGAGACCTTCTTCAACGCCGATGTCATGATCTCCAGCCTGCCGGCGTTGCTGCGCGGCTTCCTGAACACGCTGCTGCTCGGGCTGTTGAGCATCGGCATCGGTATCCCCGTCGGCCTGGCGATCAGCCTGATGCGCCTCTACGCGCCAAAGCCGCTGCGGCTGCTGGCGGTCGGCTATATCGATATTTTCCGGGCGATGCCGGTGCTTGTCGTGCTGATCCTGATCTATTACGCGCTGCCGTTCCTCGGCATACGCCTGTCATCCTGGACCTCCGCGGTGACGGCGTTCGCCATCATCATGGCAGCCTATTCGGCCGAGGTGTTCCGCTCCGGCATAGAAAGCATTCCGCGCGGCCAGTTCGAGGCGGCGCAGGCACTCGGCCTGCCGTTTTTACTGACCTTGCGCAAGGTGGTGCTACCGCAGGCGATCCGCGTCGTCATTCCGCCGATGACCAGCAACTGCGTTTCGATGTTCAAGGACACCTCGCTCGCCTCAACAGTGGCGCTGCCCGAACTGCTGAAGGAAGCGACCAACGCGCAGTCACTCTACGCCAACCCCTCGCCGCTGATCGGCGCGGCGCTGGTCTATCTCATCTTTCTCTGGCCGATGGTCCGTCTCGTCAGCCTGCTGGAACGCCGCTTCAAAACCGAAAAAACCCGCTGACGTCGCCAGCTTCCCCATCTGCATCTGTCACCTTCCCCATCTGCCAATTTTCATATCTGTCAGGCACTTCGCAGGAGACCATCTTGAACAAGCATCAGCCCCACAATGCGAACGACGTCTCCGCAATCTTCCCGGTCGACACGATCCGCGCCATGTTTCCAGCCCTGCAGCAGGCCGGCGACTTCATCTTCATGGACAATGCCGCCGGCGCGCAGATCCCGCAAAGCGTGCTCGATGCGGTGACCAACCATCTGATGGCGCACAATGTGCAGCGCGGCGGCCGCTATAGCCGCAGCGTCGCCGTCGACCAGGCGATCGCCGATGCGCGCGAAAGCGTGGCGCTGCTGATCAATGCCTATAGCCCTGCGGAAATCTGCTTCGGCATGAACGCCACCTCGTTCATCCGCCTCGTCAGCCTCGGCATCGGCCAGATGCTTGGAGAACGCGACGAGATCGTCATCACCGACATGGACCATGACGCCAACATCGCCACCTGGCTGGCGCTGGCGCCCGCTGGCGCCAAGTTCAAATGGTGGCGGATGCGCGACGACGGCAATCTCCATGTCGACGATTTGCGCCCGCTTATCTCCGACCGCACCCGGCTTGTCGCCTGCACCGTCACCGCGCATTCGATCGGTTCGATCGTCGATGTTGCTGCAGTGGCTGACATCGCGCATGCGGCCGGCGCCGAAGTGTTCCTCGACTGCGTGCACTACGGGCCGCACGGACTGATCGACGTGCAGGCCTGGGATTGCGACTATCTGGTCTGTTCAGGCTACAAGAATTTCTCGCCGCATATGGGCTTCCTGTGGGGCCGCTTCGAGACGCTGAAGCGCCTGCCGACCTTCCGCGAGGATTTCATTCCCGACGAGCCGCCCTACAAGGTCGAGGCCGGCACCTTCATCTACGAGAACGTCTCCGGCATGGACGCGGCCGTGCAATATCTGGAACTGATCGGCCGCAACTTCCTGGCCGAGAACAACCGGTCTCGGCGCGACAACCTCGTCGCCGGCATGAATGCCATCCGCGACTATGAGCTGGTGCTGGCGCGCGAAATGCTCGGCGTGCTCAAGGAGTGCGGCGCAACGATCTATGGCGTCGCCGACGAAGCCCGCCTCAACGAGCGGGTGCCGACCTTCTGCTTCAACATCGGCACGCTGTCGCCGCAAATGATCGTCGAGGCGATGGCCGAGATGCAGATCGGCATCCGCGACGGCCATATGTATGCGCCGCGGCTGATGAAGCGGCTGAACCTCAGCATGGACAGCGGCGCCATCCGCGCCTCGCTGGTGCATTATAACACGGTCGGGGAAGTCCGGCGCTTCGGCGAGGCGCTGCGCGCCGTCATCGCAAAGCTGTCTTGATCGGCGTCTGGAGCGAGATGCATTTAGGTTGAACTCTCGCTCTATCTGTTTTTAGCCGCGCGAGTGCTTCCACTTGGCTGCAAAACGCTCCAGGTCAAAACTCGATTATCTTGCAGCCGCCAATGGCTAAGAGGCGTCAGGAACGCGCCAGGTCAGCTCGTTGCGGAGAAACTGGCCGAACACCCGCTATGGCGCAAAGCGGTCGCTCGTCACATCAGCACTCCATTGCATTCCGCCTCTCGGCGATAGCAGCCATCGTCTCAGGTTCGATGCACGGATCACGCGCCGCCGCTGCATGCGATTGCGATAGGGATGTACAATTCTCAGTAATCGGCGCCATCATCCGCAGTTGGTCTTGGCAGCGCACAGGCCGTGCAGGACTCGCGAACATCCCTTCGGCAGGCACTCTCGCGTTGAGCTGGCCCGCACGCCACAGGGACCGGTGAAGCGCTTGGAGAGCACCATGACGAAGGCGATCGCACCGACCGAGGCAGTGAGAGTGGAAGACCTCGATGATGCGGCATTGGTCGATCGCGCGCAACAGCGCGACGGGGCTGCTTTCTGGTTGATCATAAAGCGTCACAACCAGCGCCTTTATCGAATCGCTCGCGCCGTCCTGGATGACGACGCCGAGGCGCAGGACGTGCTCCAGGAGACCTACATCCACGCCTTCATGCATTTGTCCGAATTCCGCGCGGAGGCACAGCTCTCCACCTGGCTCACCCGGATCACGCTGAACGAGGCGCTGGGCCGCCGCCGGCAAAGGCGACCGACGGTCGACGTAAAGGCGATCAAAGCCATGCCCGCTCCGTTCAGCGCATACAACGCTGACCCGGAGGAGGCATCCGCCCTCGCCGAGATCCGCCGCCTGCTGGAACGCGCGGTCAGTGACCTTCCGGAGCACTTTCGCATCGTGTTTGTTATGCGCGATGTCGAGGAAATGAGCACTGAGGAGACGGCCCTCCTTCTCGGTTTGCGACCTCAGACCGTGAAGACTCGGCTGCATCGCGCGCGCCGGCTGCTGCGTGAGACGCTGCGCGACAAGCTTGCCACCGTGTTTACCGACACCTTTCCCTTTGCGGGCGCGCCTTGTGACCGCCTCATGCAATCGGTCCTCGACCGGCTTGGAATTAGTCTTCTGCAATTGCAGGCTCACTAGGCGGCAGAGCGACCGAGCACGGGTTGTGCGAGTCGTGCCGACTTCATCTTCAATCGCTCCTCGAAGGTCCTCCGGCGGGCAGCGGGGAAGTCGGGAACCTTTTGACAGTTGGGACCATCCAATGCTCATCGGCCGCAGAGCGCCGATGAAGATCTGTGTTGGATGCGGCCAACCATGGAGGCTGCCGACCGGCAAATCTATTAGGGAGGACTGCCAATGCTCATGCGTGTTAAGGTAATCGCCTGCTTTTCCGTTCTCGTGCTCTCCTCAACTCTGATACCGACCGCTGCCCAAATGAGCGCGAAGGGATCGACAAGCGGGAAGGATTTTGACGACGCGGCCGCTGAGCAGGCTGAGCGGTATCTTGAAGAAGGCCGCGAGACATTCCGCTTTGATACGTTCGGCAGCGAGGATTTCTGGGGTGGAAAGCTCAAGCTTCACGACGCGATCGCTGGCGATAAGCTAGGTGGCGCAGGACCAGGGCTCAGCCCGCAAAAGGCCCTCGAACTCGGCCTGAAGGTCGATGTGAACGCCATCCCGAAGGATGTGGCCGAGGCACTTAACAAAGGTGAAGTCGATCTCGCGGACCCGGCCAGCACGCTTCTCCTGCTCAAAGCCAACGCCGTTGTCGGAGTAACCGGTTTTTTTGGCGAGGACGGGAAGACGCTGACTTCCGTCGGCATTCAGTGCGCGGTGTGCCATTCGACGGTCGACGACTCATATGCGCCGGGCATCGGGCACCGACTCGACGGCTGGCCCAACCGAGACCTCAATATAGGGGCGATCGTGGCCTTGGCGCCGGATCTGACCGCCTTTGTAGAAATGCTGCAGATCCCCGAAGCGGAGGTGAAGAAGGCAGTAGAGGCTTGGGGGCCGGGAAAATTCGATGCGGAACTGAATCTCGATGGCAAGGCCTTCCGGCCAGACGGCAAGACTGCCGCCACGCTCAATCCGCCGGCCTTCGGGCTAGCGGGCGTAAACAACCACACGTGGACCGGCTCCTGGGGGACGGTGAGCTACTGGAACGCCTACGTAGGCAATCTCGAAATGCATGGGAAAGGCGTGTTTTACGATCCGCGGCTGGATGACGCCGAGAAGTATCCGGTCGCCGCCAGAACGAAGCAAGGCCACAAGCAGGACAGCGAAGACCGGATTACTGCCAAGCTGCCCGCCCTCCACTTCTACCAGCTCTCTCTGCCAACCCCAAAGCCGCCGGAAGGCTCCTTCGACAGTGCCGCTGCAGAGAACGGGATGGCGCTGTTCAACGAGAAGGCCAGATGCGCCACCTGCCATGTCCCGCCAATCTTCACGGAGCCGGGCTGGAACCTGCACACGGCGGAGGAGATCGGGATCGACGATTTCCAAGCGATGCGCTCTCCTGACGAGAGGTACCGAACCGCGCCGCTGCGTGCCCTGTGGGATGTTGAGAAGATCCACAAAGGCGGGTTTTACCACGATGGGCGGTTCGCCACGCTTGGTGACGTACTCGAGCACTACAACAGTCATCTCGGCCTCAATCTGACCGAGGTTCGGCGTGAATCCGGTATTCCCTTTGCCAGTGCTAATGGGCTCGCTTCCTACTTGACGGGTCCGCCTGTGACACGAGGGGCCGGAACCACGCCGAAGGGTGTGGCGCCATACCAGAATTCTCCAAATCAGAGGCGCCGCTGCGGCAAGGTGCACCCATTTCCTGAAGCCGAACGCGTGCGAGATCGTCGCAGGCGAGATCAGCCCGGATGGCTGGTGCCGCTTTCGCGAACCGCTGCCGGCCTGAGGGATTGATCGGTTCATAACAAGGACTGCTTTTCCCGCCTAATCCAGACCTGCTGCTCTGCTTGTTGAAGGTCGCGAATGGGTCAAACTCGGTCATGCAGAGTAGTTTGACTAGGCGGCCTTCTTCCTCGCCAGCCTTGCCTTGATCGAGGCAACGTCGGCGCGCGGCGTCGCCGCAAATAGCGTCTTGGTGTAGCTGTGCTTGGGGTCGGCAAAGACCTCGTCGCGCGAACCGTATTCGACGGCCTCGCCGTAATACATGACCATCACGTCGTCGGCGATGTAGCGCACCACCGACAGGTCGTGGCTGATGAAGACATAGGTCAGCTTGAATTCGTCCTGCAGGTCGGCGAGCAGGTTGAGCACCTGCGCCTGCACCGACAGATCGAGCGCTGAAACCGGCTCGTCGAGCACCAAAAGGCTTGGATTGAGCATCAGCGCGCGGGCAATGGCGATGCGCTGGCGCTGGCCGCCCGAGAACATGTGGGGGTAGCGGTTGTAGTGTTCGGGGCCGAGGCCGACCTTCTTCAGCATCTTCATGGCGAGATCGCGCCGTTCGGCGGCCGGCTTGTCGGTGTTGATGAGCAGCGGCTCGCCCAGCACGTCGCCGATCTTCTGGCGCGGATTGAGCGAACCATAAGGGTTCTGGAAGACGATCTGCACCTTGCGGCGCATCTCCTTCGTCAAGCCATCCCTGGCGATGTCGACCTTGTTGCCGTCGATGAAGAGTTCACCTGATGTCGCCGGATCGATCAGGGTGATGATGCGGGCGAGCGTTGACTTGCCGCAGCCGCTTTCGCCGACGATGGCCAGCGTCTTGCCCTTGTCGACGCTGAAGGAAACGCCCTTGACCGCATGCACCGTGCGCGAGGGACGAAACAGGCCGCCGCCGACATGATAGTCGCGCACGATGTTCTTGCCTTCGAGAACCGTCACACTCATGGCGCGGCTCCCGTTGCAGTCCCGGCTCCCGCAGCAGAGGGTGCCGGTTCAAACAGCATGTCGGAAATGGTCGGCAGCCGGTCGCCGACGGCGTTTTCCGGCAGCGCCGACAGCAGCGCGCGCGTGTAGTTGCTCTTCGGCTGCTCGAACAGCGACAGCACGTCTGCCTCCTCCATTTTGTGGCCCTTGTACTGGACGATGACGCGGTCCGCGGTCTCGGCCACGACGCCCATATTATGGGTGATCATGATCAAGCCCATGCCATATTTGGCCTGCAGGCCAACCAAAAGGTCAAGGATCTGCTTCTGGATGGTAACATCGAGCGCGGTGGTCGGCTCGTCGGCGATCAACAGCTTCGGATTGCAGGCAATGGCGATGGCGATCATGACGCGCTGGCACTGGCCGCCCGACATCTGGTGCGGGAACGAGTTCAGCCGCTCTTCCGGATCGGCAATGCCGACCAGCTTCATCAGTTCGATGGCGCGGGCCCGCCGCTGGGCGCGGTCCATGCCCATATGGAAACGCAGCACCTCCTCGATCTGGAAGCCGGCGGTGAAGCATGGATTGAGGCTGGCGATCGGCTCCTGGAAGATCATCGAGATGTCCTTGCCGACGATCTTGCGGCGCTCGGACGGGCTGAGCTCAAGCAGGTCGATGCCGTCGAAGGCCATGCGGTTGGCCTTTACCGTCGCCGTATTCGGCAACAGCCCCATCACCGCCAGCATCGCCACCGATTTGCCGGAGCCGGATTCGCCGACGATCGCCAGCACCTCGCGCGGCTCAATCGACAGGTCGATGCCTTGCACGGCCATGAACGGTCCGGCGGCGGTATCGAAGGACACGGTGAGGTTCCTGATCTCGAGAAGAGGCATGGTCACGACCTCTTCAGCTTGGGATCGAAGGCATCGCGCAGGCCATCGCCGATCAGGTTGATGGCAAGCACCGTGATCAGGATGGCAAGGCCGGGAAAGGTCACCACCCATGGCGCGCGCAGGATGAACTCGCGCGCCGTGGCCAGCATCGTGCCCCATTCCGGCGTTGGCGGCTGCGCACCAACGCCAAGAAAGCCGAGAGCCGCGGCCTCGAGAATGGCGTTGGAGAAGGACAGCGTCGCCTGCACGATCAGCGGTGCCAAGCAGTTCGGCAAGATCGTCTTCACCATCAGCCTGAGATGACTGGCACCGGCCACCTTGGCGGAGATCACATATTCGCGGTTCTTTTCAGCCATCACCGCCGCGCGCGTGAGCCGCGCGAAATGCGGCTGCAGCACCAGCGCAATCGCCAGCATAGCGTTGAACAGGCCGGGTCCGAGGATCGCCACCAGAACCAGGGCGAGGAGCAGCGACGGGAAGGCCAGAATGACGTCCATGATGCGCATGATCAGCGTATCGACCCAGCCGCGGAAATAGCCGGCGAGCACGCCGAGGACGATGCCGCTGGTCAGCGAGAAAACGACGACGACCAGACCGATGAACAGCGAGAACCGCGCGCCGAAAATCAGCCGCGAAAGCATGTCGCGGCCGACCGCGTCGGTGCCGAGCAGGAACATCGATTTGCCGCCCTCCTGCCAGACCGGGGGCGTCAGCAGCGAATCGCGAAACTGTTCGTCAGGCGAATGCGGCGCGACCAGCGGTGCGAAAATCGCGATCAGCACTAGAGCCGCGAACACGACCAGGCCGATGACGGCGCCGATGTTCATCGAGTAGTAATGCCAGAACTCGGCGAAGGCGCGCTGCCGGCCGC
>NZ_RZSW01000218.1:0-9649 GCF_003997375.1 Mesorhizobium sp. M5C.F.Ca.IN.020.29.1.1
TTGTCGGTCAGCGTCAGCGCAGGGGCGACCGTGATCGAGTCGCCGGTGTGCACGCCCATCGGGTCGATGTTCTCGATCGAGCAGACGATGATGCAATTGTCGGCCTTATCGCGGACGACCTCCATCTCGTACTCCTTCCAGCCGAGCACGCTTTCCTCGATCAGCACTTCGGTGGTCGGCGAGGCGTCGAGGCCCGACTGGACGATCTCGTAGAATTCGGCGCGGTTGTAGGCAATGCCGCCGCCAGTGCCGCCCATGGTGAAGGACGGGCGAATGATGGCGGGCAGACCGACATGGTCGAGCGCCTGTGCGGCGATCGCCATGGCGTGGCTGATGTAGCGCTGCTTGCGGTCGCCCTCGCCGAGGTTCCAGCGGGTTTCCAGCGCGTCGAGCGCGGCGTCGAGGTTCTCGGGCTTCTCAGCCTTGAGCGCGGCGCGCTCGGCCTCGTGCGTCTTGCGGTCGGCGTTCTTGACGTCGGTGGCGTTGGCCAGCATCGACTTCGGCGTCTCCAGGCCGATCTTGTTCATCGCCTCGCGAAACAGCGCCCGGTCCTCGGCCTTGTCGATGGCATGCGCATCGGCGCCGATCATCTCGACATTGTAGCGTTCGAGCACACCCATGCGGCGCAGCGACAGAGCGGTGTTGAGCGCGGTCTGGCCGCCCATGGTCGGCAGCAGCGCGTCCGGCCGCTCCTTGGCGATGATCTTGGCTACCACCTCCGGCGTGATCGGCTCGATGTAGGTGGCGTCGGCCAGCTCCGGGTCGGTCATGATGGTGGCCGGATTGGAATTGACCAGGATGACGCGAAAACCCTCTTCCTTCAGCGCCTTGCAGGCCTGGGTGCCCGAATAGTCGAACTCACAGGCCTGACCGATGACGATGGGGCCGGCCCCGATGATCAGGATCGACTTGATGTCGGTGCGTCTTGGCATATCGAGGGTCCGTTCGGCAGGCGGCTTGCACGAAAAACCGGACGGGGAGGACCCGGCCGGTTGTGCTCGCGATTCTGGTATCAGGCTAGGAGGGCCTTATAGGGAAGAGTTTTGCCTGATGTAACCCCCTAAAATGCGAGTAGGGCAGTAGGGCAGAGGTTCGAGCGCCCTTTAAACATATTGCCCTCCTGCCCTACTGCCTTATTCCCCTTAGCCACTCATCCCCCAGCGCCAACTCATCCTTGATCTCGAAGCGTTCGGAAACGCCGACGCGGATGATGTTCAGGTCGCCCTCGCGCGTGTAGCGGAATTCAGCTGATGCATTCGAACCGGCGGGCCGACCGGCCTGGAAACTGATGACGCGGGTACCGCCATCGGGCCAGGTCACGGTCACCTCGGCTTTGTCGCCCGTATGCACAACGCCCGCCTTGCAGCTGGTCATCGGCTGGCCGACATAGCGCGCGCAAGGAATCTCGTTGCGGGCACCCAGGGCCGGCGCGGACCTCCCCGGCGGCTGCAGCCGCGCAACGGCCTGTGCGTTGGCCGGAGGCGCTGTATTGGCGGCGCGATGCCGGATGGGCTCCTCCGCTGCTGCGGGCGACTGCGTCTCGCCGGTCGAAGGATTTCCGCTGGCCGCGAGCGCCAGGCGGTAAGCGTCTTCGATGGCCGCCCTGCCGATTGCGTCGGCGGCTGTCATCGTGGTTCCGGGCGCGCCCAGGCGCGCTGTCAGGTCGGGAAGCGGCTGATCTGCGGATACCAGGTTCGAAGCCTCGGCTGCAGGAGCTGTGCCGTCGCCGGTCGTTTCGGCATCCGCATCCGAAACGGCCGCCGGATTGTCGGGGTTCAGGTAGCGCGCGGGAGCCCATCCCGTCAGTTGCGGATTGTCAATTTCTGCGACCCTGCACCAGCGGTAGCCATTGACGTCGTTGCAGCCGAGATTGTTGACGCTCGTACCGTTAGGCAGCCGAGCCTTGATCTTGCCCATCGCCGATGCCGTGGCGCGGACGTTCAGGAGATCGCCTGGAGCGAGGTCGGTCACGATGGAAACGATCGGCGCCTCCTCGGCTTTGGCCGGCAGCAGCGCCGTCAGCAGGAGAAGGGCGGCAGTGAGCGCGTACAGCGTCGTTCGGAGCGTAACTGTGCGCCTCATCATTTTGGCCGTGGGCGATAGAAGCATTCCCGGAGGCGCGGCCCGGCACGGAAACGCCACCGCATTCCAGGTCGATTTTATAAACGACGACATGGCGCTATGTAAGTCGGAAAATGCGGCTGAGGAATGGTGTCCGGTCCGCGGCATGAGCAAGCTCAGTCTGCGGCATGAGCAAGCTCAGCTTGGCGGCATGAGCTCGTACCTCGCTCAGCCTGAGGCATGAACGCGTTCCGCGTTCAGCCTGGGAACTCGTATCTCGTTCAACCCGACATAAACCCGGTTCGCAGCGCATGGGCCCATTCCGGCCGTCCCGCCTGTTCGGCCTGCCGCGCTGCCGCCTCATGGTCATAGTCGACGGCGATGGCCGCAAAACGGTCGGGGCGGCCCGGCTCACCCAGTTCGACAATGCCGTAGCGTGCATGCGGAGAGCCTTGCTCCGAAACATGCGCCGGTGGCGTGTCGTCGCCATAAGCGGGGCAGCCGATGCTGCCCGGATTGAAGACGGCAGGGCCGTCGGGGATACGGATCAGTTCGCTGCGGTGGCTATGGCCGCACAGCACGATGCGGCAAGCGGGATCGAGCGCGGCCAGCCGCCGCTTGATGGCGGCCAACGGTGCGCGCACCAGCTGGCCGCCGGCTATCGTATCGGTCAGATATTTTTCGTCGTGGTCGGGCCGGGCATGGAAGGCAACCACGCCCGGCGCGATCTCCAGCGTCAGGGGCAAGGCCAACAGCACCTCGCGCTGGGCCGATGTCAGCCGCTCCTGCGCGTAGCGGTCGGACGGCCACATGGCTTCATCGGCGGTGTCGCGGGCGACGCGGCGGTCGTGATTGCCGCGCACCGTCGGCAGCGCGAGCTCTTCAAGCCGCGCAAAAGTCTCGCGCGGCCAGAGCGGGCCGGAGACGCAATCGCCGAGATTGACGACGAGGTCGGCGCCGCCGCGCTGCCGCAGATCGTCGAGCACGGCGTCCAGGGCGAGGACGTTGCCGTGGATATCGGCGAGGACGGCAATGCGCATGGGAAGCTCCGTTGGTTGACGAGTTACTGGTCGGGAAGGGCGGACCTTGCAGGACTTTGGTTCCTCGCGGAAGTGAGGGAGAGGTGGCTCGGCGAAGCCGAGACGGAGAGGGGGACTGCCCGCCACCCTTGAGCCCTCAAAGCGATCGCTTGTTCGCTTCGGAGCCGCTCTCTCCGGCCGCTTCGCGGCCACCTCTCCCCCGTTGCACGGGGGCGAGGAACAGCCTCAGGCGCGGACTTCGATCTCGGACGCGCCTACCGCGGGCAGCGCCGTATCGTTGACGGCAGCGGCAATGACGCTGTCGAGCAGGCCCGGAAAGCGGGCATCGAGGTCGTCGCGGCGCAGCGTGATCAGCCGGCTGGTGCCGACCACCTCGGTGCGTGTGACGCCGGCCTCGCGCAATTTGGCAAGGTGATAACTGAGATTGGTTTTCGAGCAGAGGTCGAGGAACTGGCTGCAGTTCAGCGGCACGCCTTCCTTGCTGGCGAGATAGCGCACGATGGCCAGCCGGGTGGGATCGCCGAGCACGGCAAGCACGTTCGACAGGCTGATCTGGTCGGCGGTGGGATGGGGCAGGGTCATGCCCAGGAACTAAGCGCAATCAGGGCCGATTTCAACGCATCTCCTCCTTGATGGATGCACGCAGTTTCCACCTCCCGCCACCTTGTCCTGACATAGAGCTGTCAGGAGGGTTCCGCTATTCTCGGGTGGCTTGATTGACACCATGCCCCATTATGTACAATTGTTCAATAACTTTTGAACTAAGGATTTGTTGCCATGGACAAGCGCCTCATCTGGCTTGCGCTCGGATCATTCACGATCGCGACCGAAGGCTTCGTCATTTCAAGCCTGTTGCCCGACATCGCAGCCGATGCCGCCATCTCGGTTCCACTCGCCGGGACGCTGATCACCGCCTTCGCGCTCGCCTATGCGCTCGGTACGCCGATCCTGGCGACGCTCACCGGCGAATGGGACCGGCGGCGCGTCATCTTGTGGACGCTGGTGTTGTTCGTGGTGGGCAATCTGGCGGCGGCGCTGAGTTCCTCTTTCGAATTGCTGCTGATCGCGCGCATCGTTATGGCGCTGTCGTCCGGCCTGTTCGCAGCCACGGCGCAAGGGACGGCCGTGGCGCTTGTCGATGATCATCACCGCGCCCGCGCCATCGCCGTCGTCGTCGGCGGCACCACAGTGGCGGTGGCGGTCGGCGCGCCGCTCGGCGCACTTGTCGCGACCCTTGCCGGCTGGCGCGGCACGTTCTTTGCCATCGCCGGGCTCGGCGCGCTGGCCGGCGCCATCCTGTGGTACCGGCTGCCGCGCGGCATCGTCGGCACCAAGCTGCCGCTCAGGCAGCGGCTGGCTGCAACCCTTCGCCCCGGCGTGCCATCGATCCTGCTGACCACACTTTTGGCGCTCACCGGCGCCTTTACGGTCTTTGCCTTTGTCGCGCCGCTAGCCGTCGAAGGCGGAGGCTTGAGCCCGATTGCGCTGCCCGGCATGCTGCTCGCCTTCGGTGTCGGCGCCGTCATCGGCAACATTGTCGGCGGGCAGGCTGCCGATCGCTTCGGCGCGACGCGCACCGTCAGCTGGTCGCTGGCGCTGAGTGCGGTCATGCTGGTCATGCTTTCGGTCATCCCGGCATTCCTGCCGCACAGCGTCGCCGGGCCGGCACTGATGGCCATGATGGTGCCGTGGGGCATTGTCGGCTGGGCCTTCCCGCCGGCGCAGGCCAGCCGCATCATCAGGCTGGCGCCCGACGCAGCGCCCATCGTGCTGTCGCTCAACGGCTCGGCGCTCTATCTCGGCGTGGCGCTGGGCGCCGTCGTCGGCGGCACGGTGCTGCGCTATGGCGCGCCAGCCAATCTCGGCCTGGTCGCAGCAGTGTTCCCGATCCTGGGTCTTGGCGTCATGCTCGCCGGCCACCGGGCGGCGCGGGCGATTGCCATGCCGGCGGAGTAAGGGAGATCGCAGAGCCATGGCGCTGCCCTCATTACCCTGCCGGGCAACTTGGGTTTCTCTCCCCCACTCACAGCTAGTCTAGCGGAGCGAGGAACCCAGGTCCTGTAACCCCACACTATTTCCAGGTTCGGCGTCTCTCGATCTCGGCTTCGGACGGCTGTTCCTGGGCGAAGGACCCGGTCTTGATCTCACCGGCGCGTTCATAGCTCGCTATGATGACGCCGGTGCTCGATGCCTGTGAGCGGTTCAGCTTGAAAGCCGCCGGAATTGCGCCACCGCCAAACAGCCGCTTGCCCTTGCCCAGCACCAGCGGGAAGATCAGCAGGCTGACCTCGTCGATCAGGTCGTTGGCGAGCAAGGTCTGGATCAACTCGCTCGATCCCTGGATGAGCAGGTCCGGCCCGTCCTCCTGCTTGAGCTGGCGCAGTGTGGCCACGACGTCATCGCCGAGCGACTGGCTGTTTTGCCACGACAGCGTATCGGGTCTGTGCGTGGCCACATATTTGGTCGCCGCGTTGAAACTGTCGCCGATCGGATCGTTCTTCTGATACGGCCAATGCGCAGCGAAGATATCGTAGGTCCTGCGGCCGAGGAGCAGCGCGAAGGGTTTTGCGAAGGTCTCACCAATAAAGGCGCCCCCGACGTCGTCCCAGTAATGGAACGTCCAGCCTCCGAATTCGAAGCCGCCGCTCGGGTCTTCTTCCGGCCCGCCAGGCGCCTGCATGACGCCGTCGAGGCTGACAAATGTCGCAGTGATGATCTTCCTCATTGAATTCTCCCTTTTTCATCATCCGTGCTGTCGGGGCCGGATTTCGGCCAAAGGACGTGCGAGTGGATGCCGGTCCGACAGGGGCACAAAATTCTGGATTCGGCGCATGGCGAGCGGCAGGCACCGGATGGGCGGCCTCGGCGACGTCATTGCGGCCGCCTGGCGCCAACACCTTTCGACGAGAACCAGACGTCGCCGATGACGACGGTGGCGGTGTTATCCGGTGCCTTGTCGGCCGTCAGCCAGATCGAGCGGCTGCGTGCCGCCTTGTCGCGGTCGAGGATTTTCGCCGCGGGGCCTGCAAGGGAGGCGCCGACGCAAGGGATGAACCATGACCGCATGAACGGATCGCAGGCAAAGCCTTGTTCGGTGCGAGTCACCATGACCGCGAGGCCAACGCGCTCGGTCGGACGCCACGGAAAGACCATGCGGGCGCCAGGCTTCAGCGCCTTCAGCCACTCGGCCGGTGGTGCTGCGACGCCGGCATTGACATAGATGATATCGGACGGTGGCAGGCTGCCGATGACCGCATCGCCATGGATGACGGTCACATTGCCAAAGGCTTCGAGGTTCTGTCTCGCGCGGTCGGCGAGACTGGATTCCAGTTCGAAGGCGGTGACTGCGCCGCCGGGTGAAACCAGCTGTGCCAGCAGAGCTGTGTAGTAGCCGGTGCCGGCGCCGACATGGGTGACGGTCTCGCCGGGTTTTGGCGCCACCTTGCCGATCCACATGGCATGCAGGAACGGCTCGCCATTGTTGATGCCTTTGTCGGAGTCGAGCGACACCAGCACGTTCTGATAGACGTGAACAGGATCGGCGCTCGGCGTTTCGACCTTACCGTTGCCGGCAACGACCGACCACGGCCCGGGCCCGAGAAAAGCCTCGCGCGGCACCGCGGCGAACACGTCTTCGAGACGCGGATCGGCCGGACCTGCATTGGCAGCCATCATTCGCGCATAAAAGCGGCGCACATCGGCGAGATCGGTCATGGCCTCAAGATAGCGCAGACTGCCGATTTGTCGCGTCAGTCCAGATCGCCTCTGGCCGACGCATCAGCGCCGAGACAGTTGAAGCGTTTCGCAAGGCAATGAAGGCGACACGCTAAATCTACCGCCATTGCCGACAGTCCTGCCAGAACCGCCGCGTTGCCGCTGCGTTTGAGGTCGTGCAAAGCGATTGCGCGAGACCGAGGAGGATACCATGGGCGTTGAACAGGCACCCACAGCGAGGGGCAAGCAAGCGGCCAAGGGATTGAACCAAGCTGCGGCGAAGGACGAACGCAAGACGGAAGCGGAAACCGGCCGCCCGCTCAAAAAGGGCGCGGCCCGCTTCGACGAGCGGTCGAAAAGCTCGGACGGCAAGAGCGCGGGTACCAAGCAGAAGATCTGAGCGTAACCGCTAAGTCCAAGACCAAAAAAGCCGTCGGCAGGGCTCTCAGCCGCGGCTGTCGTGCACCGACTGACCCCAGTGCCGGCGGCCCTTCATGCGAAAAAAACTGTGACTTGGCGCAACCATTGAGATAATTGTTTGTTGGGTCGGATCGGGCCATGAGATCGGCTAAGTACCGATACGTGCATCGCGAGGAGTGCCATGCTCTGGAAGGGTCGTCGTCAAAGTGACAATGTCGAAGACCAACGCGGCCAGGGTGGCGGGTTCAACCTGCCGCGCGGTGGGCCCGGCCGGTTCCGCATCCCGGTCGGCGGCCGCTCCGGCGGCGGAATGTCGCTGTCGACCATCATCATTCTCGTGGTCCTCTATTTCGGGCTGAAGGCCTTCGGCATCGATCCGCTGCAGATCCTGGCCGGCGGCGATGGTGGCGTGGGGCCGGGCGGCGGTCAGATCACCGACAATAGCGGGGAGGGCACCGGTGCGCCGGCCTCCGACGAGATGAAGCAGTTCGTCTCGACGGTGCTGGCCGAGACCGAGGACACCTGGACCGGCATTTTCCAGGCCGAGGGCCTGACCTACGAAGACCCCAAACTGGTCCTGTTCAGCGGTCAGATCCGCTCAGCCTGCGGCTTCGCCTCTTCCGCGGCCGGCCCGTTCTACTGCCCCGGCGACCGCAAGGTCTATCTCGACACGACCTTTTTCCAGCAGCTCGATCAGCAATTCGGCGCCTCGGGCGATTTCGCCCAGGCCTATGTGATCGCGCATGAGGTCGGCCATCATGTGCAGAACATCACCGGCATCCTGCCCAAGTTCAATCAGATGCGGCAGCAAATGGGCGAGGCCGAGGCCAACCACATGTCGGTGCAGGTCGAGCTTCAGGCCGATTGCTTCGCCGGCGTCTGGGCGCATTTCACCGGGCAGAAGGGAATCCTGGAGCAGGGCGACATGGACGAGGCGCTGAACGCCGCCCAGCAGATCGGCGACGACACGATGCAGAAGAAGATGCAGGGCTATGTCGTGCCGGAAAGCTTCAACCACGGCACCTCGCAGCAGCGGCAGACCTGGCTGGCGCGCGGCTACAGGAGCGGCAAGCTGTCGGACTGCGATACCTTCAACACTCCGATCTGAGGTGTTCGAACACTCCCGCTTAAGTTGCCACGCGCGGCGGCAGGGCACGTAGATGTCAGGATAGGACTGCCGAGTCCGTTCTCTTATTGTTCCGTAAGACGGGCTCGCCTATAACGAGCCCGCGCCTTTGCCACAAGGCGGTCTGAGGAGCCGACGCCATCATGATAGACCCCAAAAGCGCCAGGCGGGGCCTTGCGCTCGTTTTCACCACGCTGCTGCTCGATATCATCGGCTTCGGCATCATCATGCCGGTGCTGCCGGCCTATCTCAGGGAATTGACTGGCGTTGGCATCGGCGAGGCGGCGATCGAGGGGGGCTGGCTGTTCTTCGCCTATGCGGCGATGCAGTTCGTTTTCGCACCTGTCATCGGCGGGTTGAGCGACCGGTTCGGACGGCGGCCGATCCTGCTCGCCTCCGTCTTCACCTTTGCCATCGATAATCTGATCTGCGCTGTCGCATGGTCTTACCCGATGCTGTTTATCGGACGCGTGCTGGCCGGCATTTCCGGCGCCAGCTATTCAACGACTTCCGCTTTCATCGCCGACATCTCGACCGATGAGAACCGGGCGAAGAACTTCGGCCTGCTCGGCATCGCCTTCGGCGTCGGCTTCGTCATCGGACCGGTTCTGGGCGGGCTGCTCGGCACGCTCGGGCCACGGGTACCGTTCTATTTCGCCGCCGCGCTTGCTTTCCTGAATTTCCTGATCGCCCTGTTTCTGCTGCCCGAAACGCTTGATAACAAGCACCGCCGCCGCTTCGAGTGGAAACGCGCGAACCCGGTCGGGACGCTCATCCAGATGCGCAACTACCAAGGCATTGGCTGGATCGGGCTTGTCTTCTTCCTGATGACGCTTGGGCATATGATGTATCCGGCGGTGTGGTCGTTCGTCTCCAATTACCGCTATGGCTGGAACGAACAGCAGATCGGTTTCTCGCTCGGCGCCTTCGGTCTGTGCGGGGCGATCGTCATGGCGACGGTCCTGCCGCGCGTGATCCCCAAACTTGGCGAGTGGAAGACGGCGGTACTCGGTCTTGCATTCACGGCACTCAGCGCCTTCGGCTACGCCTTCGCGTCGCAAGGCTGGATGATCTATGTGGTGATCGTCGTCGGCTGTCTGGAAGCCTTGGCAGATCCGCCGCTCAGAAGTCTCGCCGCCGCCAAGGTGCCGCCTTCGGCGCAGGGCGAACTCCAGGGGGCGATGACCTCGATCTTCTCGATCACGTCGATCATCACGCCGCTGCTTTATACGGCGATCTTTTCCTGGTTCACCGGTCCGGGCGCGCCCGTGGTGTTCGGCGGGGCCCC